>CP144810.1:0-115593 GCA_036689385.1 Candidatus Stammera capleta
CTAATATGTATAAAAAGGTATTTATTATAGATTCAACTTTATTTGCTTATAAATCATATTATGTAATAAATTATAAAAAAAATAAAAAAAATTTAAGAAAGTCATTTAATATATTTATTAGAATGATATATTATAGATATATAAGAATATATCCTAAATATATTATATTTGTCTTTGATAATAAAGATAAATTAAATTATAGAAAAAAAATTTTTAATGAATATAAATTAAATAGAAAAAAATGTTCTAAAAATTTTTTATTATATATAAAATATATAAAAAATAAATTAAGAAAATTAAATATTAAAATAATATGTATACCTAAAATAGAATCTGATGATACAATAAATAATATAATTTTAACATTAAATAAAATTTTTAAATATATTAAAATATATATATTATCTTATGACAAAGATTTTGTTCAATTGGTATCTAATAATATTTATTTATATAGTTCAATTAATAAAATATTAAATACTAAAAAAATATATAAAAATTATGGAATATATCCATATATGATGAAAGATTTTTTAGTATTATGTGGAGATAAAAGTGATAATATACCTGGAATAAAAGGTATAGGAACTAAAATAGCACTAAAACTTTTAAATAAAATAGGCGATATATATTATATATATAATAATTTAAATAAGTTAATTAATTTAGGTTTTAATAAAAATATAATAAATAATCTAAAGAAAAATTATTATAATATAAGAATATGATATAGATTAGTAAGTTTTATAGATGATATTAATATAAATATAAATATAAATAATTTTTTTATTAATAAAAAATTATTTATATTTAAAAATTAAATAATTAAATTATAATATTTAAAACCACTTAATTTTAAAAATAAGTGGTTTAAATTTTATTATATTTTTTAAATATTATCTATATAAATTCTTATAAATATTTTATTATTTAAATAACTTAAACAATTATTATAATAATTATTTAATTTATTAAATTTTTTACATTTTATTTTTTTATAATTATTTAAATTATATATAAATTCTATTCTATCTATTATTTTATAATCTTTATTTAATAAATTTTTTATAACATTTTTAATATTTATATCATCTTTATTAGAAATTAATATATTTTTATTATTTCTAAAATCTTTTATTAAAATATACTTAATATTAAAATTTTTTAATTTTATTATATTAAATATATTATTTAAATAATTAATATTTAATTTAATATCTTTTATATCTATATTTTTATTATTATTATTTTTCAAATTAATTTTATTTTTAAAAATATTTTTTATCTTATTAAAACTAAAATTATTTAATTTATATATTAAATTAATATTAAATAAATTATTATTAGGTTCTTCATGAAATATATTTTTTTGACCTAAATTATATATAAATTGATAATCTAATCTTGTATATAAATTATTATTTATTTTATATTCTATTCCTAAAGAAGTTAATGGTGATATTTTTTTATAAGAAATATAATTTTTAGTATTATTTATAATATTTATTTTTTTAGAAGTTGATTTTAATATTATTCAACCTATTTTTGTATATAATTTTATATTATTTAATATATTAAAATTTATTTTATTAGATATAGTTATACCTTTTGTTTTAAAAAATCCATTTATAAATTTTCCTTTTTTTAAAATTTTTCCTAAATTTTCATATCCTATTTCAAAATTAAATATTTTATTTATTTTATAACCTAAAAAATTTCCAAAACCTATTTTATTATTTTCTATTTTAGTATCTATAATTTTAAAATTATTACTTAAATTTTTTGTATTTATAAAATTAGATATTCCTATTTTTCCACCTAAATATATATTATTATTATTTAATAATTTATTTTTTGATATTATTTCTTTTGCATATAAATTTTTATTTATTGAAAATAATGTTATTATTATTAAAAATAGTTTATTTATCATTTTTTTTCTCTTTTAAAAAATAATTTTATATATTAAATATACTTAATAATTTATATATTAATATTAAAAAATAATAATTAATAATTTTTATTATGTTAAAATATATTTTATGTTACGTAAAGTTAATTTTTATTAATTTAAATTATTTTAATATTTTTTAAAAATATTTTAAAGAGGTTAAAAATGATTAAAAAAAAAATTTTAATAAATTTATCTAATGGATTTCATATAAGACCAGCTACTAAATTTGTAAAATTAGCTAAAAAATTTAGTTCTGATATAAAAATAAAATTAAAAAATAGAAAAGTTAATGCTAAAAGTTTATTACAAATACAAACATTAGGTATTTCTAATAATGATAATATTTATATTATAGCAAATGGTAAAGATGAATTAAAAGCTATAAATAAATTATGTAAATTAATTAGTAAATTAGAATAATTTAATTTATATTTGTTTTAAAAAAAATTAAATATTATTTATTATTTAAAGGTATATATATGTTATTAAATGGTACTTCTATATATAATGGTTATTCCTTTGGTAAGGCTTTTATATTAAAAGAAAAAAAAATTAAAATTAATAAAAATATAATTAATATAAATGATATAGAAAAAGAAGTAAATTGTTTTATAAATTCATATAATAAAACATTAAAACAATTAAAAAAAATAAAAAATTTATCTTCTAATTCTAAAGATAGAAAATTGTTATTTGAAGGTTATATTTTAATATTAAAAGATGATACTTTAAAGGAAGATATTATTAATTTAATCAAAAAAAAATTATTTTCTGCAGATTTTGCTGTTTATTCTATTATAAAAAAACAAATTAAATATATTAGTAATGTAAAAAATTTATATATTAAAGAAAGAGCAAATGATCTATTAGATATAAGTAAAAGATTAATTTATAATATAAAAAATATTAAATTAATAGATTTAAATTTTATAGATATTAAAGAAAGTAAAATAATTATTATTTCAAAAGATTTATCACCTTCTCAAATTATACAATTTAATTTAAATAAAATATCAGGTTTTATAATAGAAAAAGGTAGTATTACATCTCATAGTTCTATAGTTTCAAAATCTATGGAATTAGTTTCTATGTTAGGAGTAAAAAAAGCTACTAAATATATTAAAAATAATGATAATATTATAATAGATAGTATTAATAATTTAATTTATATAAATCCAAAAAAAAAAGATTTAGATAAATTAAATAAAAAATATAATATATTTTTAAAAGAAAAAAAAGATTTAATTAAATTAAAAAAATTATCAGCAATAACTTATGATGGTTATAAAATAAAATTATTATCAAATATCAGTAATAATAAAGATATAGATAGTATATTTAAATATGGATCAGAAGGAGTAGGTTTATATAGAACTGAATTTTTATTTATGGATAGAAATAATTTTCCTGATGAAAATGAACAGTTTGTTTCATATAAAAAAATAATTAAATCTATGATTAATAAAACAGTTACAATAAGAACTGTAGATTTAGGAGGAGATAAATTTTTGCCTTATATGAAATTTCCAAAAGAAAATGTACCATTTTTGGGTTGGAGATCTATTAGAATATATAAAGATAGAAAAGATATATTAAGAACTCAATTAAGAGCTATTTTCAGAGCTTCTATTTATGGAAAGGTTAGAGTTTTATTTCCAATGATAATTTCAATGGAAGAAGTTTATTTTATTAAAGATCAAATAAATAAAGTTAAATTTAATTTAAATAAAAATAATATTAGTTATGATAATAATATAAAAATAGGTGCAATGATAGAAACACCATCAGCTGCAATTATATCTAGTAATTTGGCAGATGAAATGGATTTTTTTAGTATAGGTACTAATGATTTAACTCAGTTTGTTTTAGCTGTAGATAGAAATAATTTAAAAGTTTCTAATTTATATAACCCTTTATCTCCTTCTGTTTTGAGTTTAATTAAATATACTATTAATTCAGTTCATGAAAAAAATAAAAAGATAGGTATGTGTGGTGAATTAGCTAGTGATTTAAAATCTATAAGATTATTATTAGGATTAGGTTTAGATGAATTAAGTATGAATGTAAGTTTTATACCTAATGTTAAAAAAATAATACGTAGTTCTTATATGTTTTCTTGTAAAAGATTGGTAGATAAAATTTTAAATAAAAAAACTTTAAATGAAGTAATCTCTATTTTAGATAAAAATAATAAATAAAATATTTTTATGCCCAGAGGCGGAATTGAACCGCCGACACAAGGATTTTCAGTCCTTTGCTCTACCTACTGAGCTATCTGGGCTTTTAGATTTTATTTTTAATTATTATTAATAAATATATATTATAAATTTTATTTTTTATTATTATAAATTAGTAATATTTTTTATATTTTAAAATATTATTTAAATTTAATTTTTTTATTTACTTAAAATATTAATAAAATTATTATATTTTATTTTATTTATTTAAATTTTTATATTTTAAAATATTAATATATTAATTTATTATATATATTTTGTCAATTAATGAATTAATATCATTTAATTTAATTATTGTTTTAAAAAATTAAATTATTAATTTTATAATATTTAATAATTGTTTATAATATATTAATATTTTTTTTAAAGAGGTTTATATATGAAAATTCGTCCATTACATGATCGTATTATTGTAGAACGTAAAAGTATTGAATCTAAATCTTCAGGTGGAATAGTTCTTACTGGTTCAGCTGTAGGTAAATCAAATAGAGGTAAAGTTTTATATGTAGGTAAGGGTCGTATTTTAGATAATGGTAAAATAAAATCTTTAGATGTAAAAGTAGGTGATTTAATAATTTTTAATGATGGTTATAATATTAAAACAGAAAAATTAGATAATAAAGAAATTCTAATTATGTCTGAAAATGATGTATTAGCTATAATAGAATAATTATTTTATTTTAAATTATGAGGTAATTAAAATGTCAGCTAAGGATGTAAAATTTGGTAATGAAGCTAGATCTAAAATTCTTCGTGGAGTTAATATTTTAGCAGATGCTGTAAGAGTTACTTTAGGTCCAAAAGGACGTAATGTAGTATTAGATAAATCATTTGGTGCTCCTGTAATTACTAAAGATGGTGTTTCAGTAGCTAGAGAAATAGAATTAAATGATAAATTTGAAAATATGGGAGCTCAAATGGTTAAAGAAGTAGCTTCTAAATCTAATGATGTTGCCGGTGATGGTACTACTACAGCTACTGTTTTAGCTCAATCTATAGTGAATGAGGGATTAAAAGCAGTAGCAGCTGGTATGAATCCTATGGATTTAAAAAGAGGTATAGATAAAGCTGTTAATTCAGCTGTTATAGAATTAAAAAAAATTTCTGTTAGTTGTTCAGATTCTAAATCTATAGCTCAGGTAGGTACAATATCAGCTAATGCTGATGAAACAGTTGGTAAATTAATAGCTAAAGCTATGGAAAAAGTTGGTAAAGAAGGAGTTATAACTGTTGAAGAAGGTACAGGTTTACAAGATGAATTAGATGTTGTAGAAGGTATGCAATTTGATAGAGGTTATTTATCTCCTTATTTTATTAATAAACCTGATTCTGGTATTGTAGAATTAGATAATCCTTATATTTTATTAGTAGATAAAAAAATATCTAATATTAGAGAAATTTTACCTATTTTAGAATCTGTTGCTAAATCTAATAAACCATTATTAATTATAGCAGAAGATGTAGAAGGAGAAGCTTTAGCTACATTAGTTGTTAATACAATGAGAGGTATAGTAAAAGTAGTTGCTGTTAAAGCACCTGGTTTTGGTGATAGACGTAAATTTATGTTACATGATATTGCTGTTTTAACACATGGTGTAGTAGTATCTGAAGAAATAGGTATGGATTTAGAGAGAACTTCTTTAGATGATTTAGGATCTGCAAAAAAAATAATAATAAATAAAGATAGTACTACTATTATTGATGGATCTGGTAGTCAAAAAGAAATATCAAATAGAATATCTCAAATTCGTCAACAAATAAATGAATCTACTTCAGATTATGATAAAGAAAAATTACAAGAAAGAGTAGCAAAATTAGCTGGTGGAGTTGCTGTTTTAAAAGTTGGTGCTGCTACTGAAGTAGAAATGAAAGAAAAAAAATCTCGTGTTGAAGATGCTTTACATGCTACTAGAGCAGCTGTAGAAGAAGGTGTAGTAGCAGGTGGTGGAGTAGCTTTAGTTAGAGTAGCAGAAAGATTAAATAATTTAACAGCTCAAAATGAAGATCAAAATATGGGTATTAGAGTAGCATTAAGAGCAATGGAATCTCCTTTACGTCAAATAGTATCTAATACTGGTGATGAACCTTCAGTTGTAGCAAATAATGTTAAAGCTGGTAGTGGTAATTATGGTTATAATGCTGCTATAGAAAAATATGGTGATATGATAGAAATGGGTATTTTAGATCCTACAAAAGTTACTCGTTCTGCATTACAATATGCTGCTTCTGTTGCTGGTTTAATGGTAACTACAGAATGTATGATTACAGATTTAAATAAAGAAGAAAAATCTGATTTAAATAATTCTAATCCTATTAATGATAATCATATGGGTAATATGAATAGTATGATGTAAATTTTATATATAGCCTTTTATTTAAAAGGCTATATAATTAATATTTTATATTTAATTTTTTGGAAATACTTATATGTGTTTTGATATTAATAATAAATTTGAAGTTATTAATTATTATAGTAAAAAAAAAAAAATAGGTTGTACAAAAGTACAAATTATTTTATTAACTTTTAGAATAAATAAATTAAAAAATCATTTTTTAGTTTATAAAAAAGATTTTCATAATAGAAAATCATTATTAAATTTAATTTTTAAAAGACGTAGATTATTAAATTATTTAAAAATTAATAATTTTAATAGTTATAAAAATTTATTAATTAAATTAAATATTAGAAATTAATAATATGTTATTATTTTATTATAAGGTAATTTATTTTGTCTAAAGATAATGTTTTTAAATTTAAATATGGTAATTATATTATAAAATTGGAAACTAATATAATTGCTAGACAATCTACTGCATCTGTAATAGCTAGTATAGGTGATACTGTTTTAATAGTTACATTAGTTTGTAATGATGAATTAAATAATGATCAACAATTTTTACCTTTAAGTGTTTATTATCAAGAAAAATTTTATTCTATAGGTAAAATTCCAGGAAGTTTTTTTAGAAGAGAAGGTAGATCTAGTGATATAGAAATTATTATTTCTAGATTAATTGATAGATCAATTAGACCATTATTTAATAAAAATATTTTAAATGAAATTCAAATAGTAGTTAATGTTATTTCTATTGATCCTCAAATAACAGCTGATATATTATCTATAATAGCAGTATCTTCTGTTTTAAGTATATCAGGAATACCTAATTTAGATGTTTTAGGAGCAGCTAGAATAGGTTATATAAATAATAAATTTATATTAAATCCTACTTTATCAGATATAAATAATAGTAAACTTAATTTAATAATTGCAGGAACAGAAAATGGTATTACTGTAATAGATTCTTCTTCTAATATTTTAGAAGAAAATATTATTTTAAATGCTATAGAATTTGGTTATTTAAAATATTTAAAAGTTATTGATAATATTAAATTATTTTCTTCTATTAATTTAAATAAAAAAATATTTAATTTTGATTTTTCTTATTTGAATAATAAAATATCTAATGATTTAAAATTTTATATTGATAATTTTTGTATTAATAAAATAGAGAATATATATTCTTTATTTTTATCAAAGAATAATAGAAATAAAAAATTAAATGATCTTAAAAAAGATTTATTAAATAATTTAATTAGTTATAAATATGATTTTAATGAAAATTTAGTTTTAAAAAGATTTCAAAAATTAGAAAAAAATATAGTTACATTTAATTTATTTAATAAAGGTATTCGTATAGATAAAAGAAAAGAAGATGATATTAGAGATATAGATATAAATATGGGATTTTTACCTAAAAGAGTTCATGGTTCTTCTTTATTTACAAGAGGTGAAACTCAAGCTTTAGTTACAGTTACATTAGGTACTAGTAAAGATGCTCAAAATTTAAATGATTTATATTTAGGAGATAGAATAGATAAATTTATTTTTCATTATAATTTTCCTCCTTATTCAGTTGGAGAAATAGGTAATATAGGAATACCTAAACGTAGAGAAATAGGTCATGGATATTTAGCTAAAAAAGGTATATTACCTATTTTACCTAATATTAATATTTTTCCTTATACTATAAGAATAGTATCTGATATTTTAGAATCAAATGGTTCATCTTCTATGGCTTCTGTATGTGGAGCATCTTTATCTTTAATAGATGCTGGTGTACCAATTATTTCACCAGTTTCGGGTATAGCTATGGGATTATTGAGATATAATAATAAAAATTTTATTTTATCAGATATAATAGGAGATGAAGATAGATTAGGTGATATGGATTTAAAAGTAATAGGTACATCTAATGGTATTACAGCTCTTCAAATGGATATGAAAATTAAAAGTATAGATTTTAATATAATTAAATATGCTTTATATAAGTCTAATAAAGCTAGATTATATATTTTAAATAAAATGAATAAATATATAAATAATAAAAAAATTAAAATATCTCCTTTTGCTCCTAAAATTTTTATAATTAAAATAGATGTAAATAAAATAAAATATATTATAGGTAAACGTGGTTGTGTTATTAAAAGATTAACTGAAGATAATAATTGTTTAATAGAAGTAGAAGATGATGGAATTATTAAAATAATTTATAATAATGAAACTGATATTAATAATGTTAAAAATAGTATAAATAATATAATTGAAGATTTAAAAATTGGTAAAATATATAAAGTTAAAATTATTAAGATAGTAGATTTTGGAATATTTGTTTTATTTGATAATAACAGAGAAAGTTTATTACATATTTCTGAAATATTAAAAAAAAAAATAAATAATTTAAATTTTTTTAAAATTGGTCAATTTATATTCGTTAAAATTTTAAATATTGATATTAATACTAAAAAAATGAAATTAAGTTTATATAAATATTAATTTAAATTATATTTATATTTTTATGGAATTAAATATATGAATTTAAATGTTTTAAATAAAAAAAATAATTTTAATAATTTTGGTTTAAAATATGAATTATTAAAAATTATTAATGAAGTAGGATATTTAAATCCTACTGAAATACAATTAAAATGTATACCTTTATTTTTAAAAGGTAAAGATATTTTAGCAGTTGCTAAAACTGGAAGTGGAAAAACAGCTGCTTTTATTATACCTATATTAAATAATATTAAATATAATAATAATTTACAAGCTTTAATTTTATCTCCTACAAGGGAATTAGTTATACAAATTTTTAATTTTTTTAAATTATTTTCTAAATATTTTAAAAATATTAGAATTGTATCTTTATATGGAGGTCAAAGTTATAAAATTCAGTTTATAAATTTAAGAAAATTTCCTAATATTATTATTGCTACTCCTGGTAGATTATTAGATCATATAAATAGAAAAACTTTATTTTTAAATAATATTAATTTTTTAGTAATTGATGAAGCTGATGAAATGTTACATATGGGTTTTATAAAAGATGTTAAAAATATTATTAATATGATAACTTCTAAACATCAAACGGCTTTATTTTCTGCTACTATGCCTTTAATAATTAAAAATATTATTAAAAATATTATGAATAATCCAGTAGAAATTATTATTAATAATTTTAATTTAAATATTAAACAGTATTATTGTTTTATAAATTTTAGAAATAAAGTTGATTGTTTATTTAAATTTTTAGAAATAGAAAATTTTGATAGATTAATTATTTTTGTTAAAACTAAAGATTATAGTTTAAAATTATCTTCTTTAATAGAAAAAAAAGGTTATAATTCTTCACCATTAAATGGTGATATGAATCAATCATTAAGAGAAAAGATAATATTAAATTTTAGAAAAGGTTTAATTAATATATTAATAGCTACAGATATAGCTTCTAGAGGTCTTGATATTAATAATGTAAATTTAATAATAAATTATGATATTCCATATAATTTAAATATTTATATACATAGAATTGGTAGAACTGGTAGAGCAGATAAAATAGGTAAATCTATATTATTTTTAGAAAAAAAAGATAGTAATTTTTTATTTAAAATTAGAAGAATATATAATGATGTAAAATTATTAAGTATACCTAATTTTAATGATTTATTAAGTTTTAGATTAAATAAAATAATTCTGTTAATAAATTCAAATTTAAATAAAAAAAATTTTATTATTAATTTTTATAAAATTTTATTAAATAAAATTAAAAAAATGTCTAATAAAAAATTATTAGATATTTCTATATCGTTTTTAATTTATTTATATGAAAAAAATTTTTCTAAATTATCTTATTTTGATTTAAATTTTATTAAAAAATTTAAGTAAAATAGGTGATGATGGAATTGAACCATCGACTTTCTCCTTGTAAAAGAGATGCTCTACCACTGAGCTAACCACCTAAATTTTTATGGAGTTGGCGGGATTCGAACCCGCATCCAAAATAATCAATTCTTATATATCTACATGTTTATTTTATTTTTTTTTTTATTAATTATTATAAATAAAAAAAATTATAATTAATTAGTCTATTTAAATATAAAATTATAAATATAGACATTTATAATTTCTTCTCTTTTAAATAACATTTTTATATTGATAAAGAGATAAAATTTATATAAAAATGGCTTTATAGTTTTTAGGCTGCTAAAGCATAACTTATGTTGTTATTTGCAACTAAAATTTACGGTTTTTAACGCGGCCTACCGTTACCTCGACATGCATATTAGAATTTATATATCTTGTCAAATCCAATACAACCCCCTATTAAAATAATATTTTAATTTTATATTTTATAAAAGTCAATATATAAATATTTTATTTATTTCAAAATTTATATTTTATTTTTTCTTTTTTATTATATTTTTTTTTTCCTTTACATAAAGCTATAATTATTTTATATCATGGTTTTTTAATAATTATTGATACTAATATTATAGTATATCCTTTAATATTTACTTTATTATATAAATAATTTATTTCTTTTTTTTTTAATAATAGTTTTATGTCTCTATTTTTTTTTTTTATTAATATATTATTTAATGGATTTATATTTAAATTTATTATATATATTTCTTTTTTATTATTTATTTTTATATAACTATTTTTTATTTCTATATTTTTTTTAAATATTGATTTTACTTCTCAACCTTTAAGAATTATTCCAGCTTTAAATTTTTCTTTTATTATATAATTTTTATTTATAAATTTATTATTAATTATTTTTTTCATATTTTTTATATTTTATTTATATTAATTATGTTATATATTATTATATAATTAATTATATTTTAAAATTATAGTTAATTTTTAATTTATATAATATTTATTTGGGTATAAATATGTGTAAAAAAGAACATTCTAAAAAAAAAAATAATATTAAAGATGATAATTTTTATGATAAACAAAATATTTCAAATATAAATAATAATTTATGTTGTGATAGTATTAATAAATTTAATGATAAAATTATTTATTTAAAAGATAAAATTAAATTTAAAAATAAAATTATAAATAAATTAAAAAAAAAAAAAATAGATTTAAAAAAAAAAATAGATGATTTAAATTTACGTCATAAAGCTAGTTTAGAAAATTTATGTAAATTAAATGAAATTAATATTAATAAAGTTTATAAATACTCTTTAGAACAGTTTTCTAAAGAATTATTAGTTATATTAGATGGTTTAAAATCTTCTATTATTATTAGTAAGAGTAAAAAAATTGATTATAAAGTTAATTATAAAGGTTTAATTTTAATATTGAAGAATTTTTTATCAATTTTAAAAAAGTTTGGTATAGTTATTTTAGATAATTTTATTAAATTTGATCCTAATTATCATCAAGCTATTTCTGTTGTTAAAACTAGTGATAAAAATAAAGATAATTATATTTTAGAAGTTTTACAAGATGGTTATTTAATTAATGATAGATTATTAAGACCTGCTATGGTTAAAGTTTTAAAATATAAAAAATAATTTTAATATTGTATTTATTTTTTTTTTTTGTTATTATTATACTTTAATGGCCCTTTAGCTCAGTGGTAGAGCAGGCGACTCATAATCGCTTGGTCGTTGGTTCGAGTCCAATAGGGGCCATATATTTATTTATGTAAATAATATTTGTTTTTTATTTTCATTTTATTTTTATTATTTTTTTTATATTCATATATTAAAGGAATTCCTGTAGGAATTTCATATTTTGATATATTTTTATCAGATATATTTTCTATATGTTTAATTAATGCTCTTATTGAATTACCATGAGCAATAATTATTATTGATTTTTTAAAAATATTAGGATATATTTTTTTTTTTCAATATGGTATTACTCTTTTATATGTATCAAATAAACTTTCTCCTAATGGTATTTTTTTTTTATTAATTTTTGAATATTTTTTTTCATTTCCTGGATATCTTTTATCTTTTATATTTATTAAAGGTGGATTTATATTAAAACTTCTTCTTCATTCTTGAAATTTTTTTTTTCCATATTTTTTTAATATATATTCTTTATTATATCCTTGTAATTTTCCATAATGTCTTTCATTTAAATGTCATGTTTTATATATTTTTATTCATGTTAAATTTAATTTTTGTAATATTTCTCATGTTGTATGAATAGCTCTATTTAATAAAGATGTAAATGCTATATTAAATTTAAATTTATTTTTTTTTAATATACTTCCTGCTTTTTTTGCTTCATTTATACCTTTTTTAGATAATTTTATATCTTTTCAACCAGTAAAAATATTTTTTTTATTTCAAATACTTTCACCATGTCTTATAATTACTAATTTTTTCATATTTTATTTTTGTATTTATTTATTAAAATTTTATGATCTATTATATATTTTTTTTTATCTTTATTGAAATATATATTTTTAAATTTATATGATTTTTTAATTGAAAATTTTCCTATTTTTATTCTTTTTAGTGATATTATATGAGCCCCTATTTTAATTTTTTTACCTATTTCATTTATTATACTTCTTATATATGTACCTTTTGAACATTTTATATATAATTTTATTATATTTTTTTTTATTTTTATAATTTTTATTTTATATATATTTATATATTTTGATTTTTTTATTTTTATTCCTTTAATAGCATATTTATATAAAGGTTTACCTTTATATTTACATGAAGAATATATAGGTATTTTTTGTTTTATTTTACCTTTATATTTTTTTATTATTTTAATTAATTTTTTTTCATTATATATATTTTTTTTTTTTTTAATTATATATCCAAATGAATCATATGTATTAGTTTTTATTCCTAATAGTATAGTTGTTATATATGTTTTTTTTTCTTTTATTATATATTTAGATAATTTGGTAGTTTTTCCAAAACATATAGGTAATATTCCTGATGATATAGGATCTAATGTTCCTATATATCCTATTTTTTTAGGTTTAAATATTTTTTTTATTTTTTTTAATACATTATTAGATGTAATACCACTTGGTTTATTAAAAATTAATAATCCATTTATAGTATTATTTTTCATTTTATTTTTTTATTATATTTAGTATATTGAATAGTTTTTTATTTTTATTATAAAAATTATCTATTTTAAATAATATTTTTGGTATATATTTAAAATTTATTATTTTTTTTAATTTTATTTTTATAATATTTTCTTTTTTTTGTAAAAAATTTTTAATTTTATTTATTTTTTTTATTTTTTTAATACTACTTATATATATTTTAATTATAGAATAATTTTTATATATTTTTATATAATTTATATTTATTAGATTTTTTTTTATTATAAAATTAAATTTTTTATTTATTATATTAATTATTTTTTTTTGTATTTCATTTTTTTTTTTATTGAATTTATTTATTTTCATTTTTATATTATTGAAATAATATTATCTCCTATTTTTATATTATTAAAGTTTTTTATTTGTATTCCACATTCTGTATTTTTATAAACTATATTTACTTTATTTTTAAATCTTTTTATAGATTCAATATAACCTTCATATATTGTATTTTTTTTTCTTATTATTTTTATTTTATTATTTAAATTTATATTTCCAAATAATATTTTACATCCTGCTATTGAATTTAATTTTGATATTTTAAATATATTTTGTACTATTGCTTTTCCTATAATTGTTTTTTTAATATTATCTTTTGATTTGTATTCTTGTATTTTTTTTAATTTTTCTATTAATTTATATATTAAGTTAAAATAATATATTTTAATATTGTATTTATTATTTTTTTTTATATTATTATTATTTTTTTTATTTATATTAAAAATTATTATAATTGATTTTGTTGTTTTAGCAAATATGATATCATTTTTATTTAAATTTCCTATTTTATAAGATATTATATTTATTTTTTTTGATATATTTTTTTTAATATAATTTTTTATTGTTTTTATTGTATTTAATGAGTCTGTTTTTATAATTATATTTGTTTTTTTATCTTTTATTTTAAAAATATCTTTTATAGATTTATTTCTATTTTTTTTTAGTTTTTTTTGTTTTTTTTTTGTTTCTAAATAGTTAGCTATTTTTTTAGATAATTTTTTATTATTATTTGTTATAAATTTTTCTCCTAATTTAGGTGTATTTGATATTCCAGATATTTCAACAGTCATTGAAGGTTTTGCTTTTTTTATTATTTTATTATTATTATATATAGATTTTATTTTTCCATATGTTTCTTTACATAAAAATATATCTCCTTTTTTTAATATTCCATTTTTTATTAATATTTTAGCTGTTGGTCCTATATTTTTATTTATACTAGAATCTAATACTACTCCTGATGACATTTCATCTATTGTTGAAGTAAATTTAATTTTTTTAGATATTTTAAATATTTCTTTTATTAATTTATTTATACCTATTTTATTTTTAGTAGATATTTTAATAAATTTATATTTTATTTTATATTTTTTTATTTTATTTTTTATTTTTTTTATATTATTTATGTAATTAATTTTATCTATTTTATTTAATACTATTATTATTGGTTTTTTTTTTTTATTAGAATATTTTATAATTTCTTTTGTTTGTGGCATTATTCCATCATCTATTGATATTAATAATATAATTATATCTGAAATATTTATTACTTTTTTTCTAATATCTATAAATGTTGAATGTCCTGGTGTATCTAATATTGTTAATTTTCCTTTTTTTGTTTTTATATTATATGAATTTATATTTTGTGTTATATTTCCTATTTCTTTATTTATTTTTTTTTGTTTATTTAATTTTTTTATACAATTTATTAAAGATGTTTTTCCATGATTAACATGTCCCATTATTGTAATAATAGGATTTCTTTTTTTTTTTATTTTTCCTTTTTTTATACTAGAATATAGTTTTTTTTTTAAATTTTTATATTTTTTGTTTTTATTGTTTTTTTTAATTTTATTTTTTAATTTTTGTATTTTTTTTTTTTTAAATTTTTTTTTTTTAATATTTATTTTTTTTTTATTTAAGAATATTTTTTTTTTATTTAAAAATGTTTTTTTAAATTTTGTTTTATTAAATTTTTTATTTTTATTTTTTTTATACATATATTTTATTTATTTATTTTTTATATTGTTTAAAATATTTATATTTCATCCTGTTAATTTTGATGCTAATTTTATATTTTTTCCATTTTTTCCTATAGCTTTTGCTATATTTTTTACTTTTATTTCCATTGTTTTAGTTATTTTTTTTATATATATTTTAGTAATTTTAGCTGGTAACATAGAATTAATTACAAATTTTTTAGGATTTTTATTTCATAGAATTATATCTATTTTTTCTCCACATAATTTTTTGGATATTTTTTTTATTCTTAAACCTTTAACTCCTATACATGCACCTATAGGATCTATTCTTCTATCTTTTGTTTTTACTGCTATTTTAGATCTAAATCCAGGATATCTAGATATAGATTTTATTTTTATTATTTTTTTTTTTATTTCAGGTATTTGTTTTTTTAATAGTTCGTTTAATATATTATTTTTAGATCTAGTTATTAATATTTGATATTCATTTTTATTTTGACTAAAATCATATATTAATCCTATTATTTTTTTTCCTAATTTAAATTTTTCTTTTTTTATCATATCTTTTTTTAAAAGTATAGCTTCTAAATTATATCCTATATCTATAGTTATATAATTTTTTTTAATTTTTTTAATAAATCCTGATATTATTTTTCCTTTTTTTTTTTTAATTTTTTTTAATATCATTAATTTTTCAGCTTCTTTCATTTTTTGAATAATTACTTGTTTAGCTATTTGTGTAGCTATTCTATTAAATTTTATTAATTTTATTTTTTTTTTTATATAATCTCCTAATTTTATATTTTTTTTTTTTATATTTTTAATATTTATTTCTTTATTATTATTTTTAACTTTTTTAACTATAATTCATTTTCTATATATATTAAATATTCCATTTTTTCTATTTAAATTTACTTTAATATTTATTTCTTTTTTATATTTTTTTTTTATTGCTGTTTCTAAAGCACTTTCTAATGCTTTAAATATTTTTTCTTTAGGTAAAGATTTTTCATTAGATACAGCTTCTGTAACTTCTATTATTTCTTTATTCATATTTTTAAAATTAAAAAAAAGATTTTTAAAATAAAAAAAAATTAAATTTATTTATTTAATATTAATAGATTTTAATTAAAAATATATAAAAATTTTTATTTTATTTATAATATTAAAAATATAATACCGGGAACGGGATTTGAACCCGTAATTTCTTTAAGAAACTACTTCCTCAAAGTAGTGTGTTTACCTATTTCACCATCCCGGTTTTTATTATTTGTTTTGTATTAATTATTTATTTAATCTTATTTTTTTATTATTAATATTATTTAATATTATTAATGTTATAAAAAATAATATTGATAATATTTTTATTATATTATTTAAAGTATTTTTTATAATTTTTATATTTGTATTATTTGGTTTTATATTTTCTGAGTTAATTAAATTATTTTTACTAGGTGATATAATTATTAATATAATTAGTGATATTGATATTATAAAAAATAATATTATAAAAAAAATATACATTTTATTTAATTGTTTTAAATATAATTATATATATATTTTATATATATAAAATTTTTTAATCAAATATTATTTTATCAATTTCGTTATTATTTAATGTTTCATATTTAATTAATTTATTTTTCATTTTATGTAATATATTTATATTTTTAATTAATATTTTTTTTGATCTTTTATAATTTTTATATATTATATTTCTTATTTCTTTATCTATATTTTTATGTATGTATTCTGAATAATTTTTATTATATTTATTTTCATTATTATTTTCTTCATTATATAATAATGGACCTATTTTTTTTGAATAACCTCATTTAGTTACCATATTTTTTGCTATTATTGTTGCCATTTTAATATCATTACTAGAACCTGTTGATATATAATCTTTCCCATAAATTATTTCTTCTGCTATTCTACCTCCATATAAAGTTGATATTTTACTTTCTAATTTTATTTTATTTGTAAATATATTATCATTTTCTGGTATAAAATATGTTGTACCTAGTGATTGTCCTCTAGGAATTATAGTAACTTTATGTATTGGATCGTTTTCTGGTAATAATTTTCCTATTATTGTATGTCCTGATTCATGATATGCTATTGATTCTTTTTGTTTTTTAGTTATAATTAATGATTTTTTTTCTATCCCCATTATTATTTTATCTTTAGCTTTTTCAATTTCTTTCATAGATATTTTTTTTAAATTTTTTTTAGCTGATATAAGTGCTGATTCATTAATTAAATTTGCTAAATCTGCACCTGAAAATCCTGGTGTACTTTTAGCTATTATATCTATATCTATATTTTTAATAGGTTTTTTTTTTAAGTGTATTTTAATTATTTGTTTTCTACCTAATATATCAGGTAGATCTATATTAACTCTTCTATCAAATCTTCCTGGTCTTAATAATGCAGGATCTAATACATCTGGTCTATTAGTAGCAGCAATTATTATTATTGTTTTGTTAGTATTAAAACCATCCATTTCTACTAAAATTTGATTTAATGTTTGTTCTCTTTCATCATGACCACCACTTATACTTATACCTCTTTTTCTTCCTACAGCATCAATTTCATCTATAAATATAATACATGGTGATTTTTTTTTAGCTTCTTTAAACATATGTCTTACTCTTGATGCTCCTACTCCTACAAACATTTCTACAAAATCTGATCCTGATATATTATAAAAAGGTACTTTTGATTCTCCAGCTATAGCTTTTGCTAATAGTGTTTTTCCTGTTCCTGGTGGTCCTATCATTAATATACCTTTAGGTATTTTTCCTCCTAATTTTTGAAATTTTTTAGGATTTTTTAAAAATTCTACTATTTCTTTTACTTCTTCTTTAGCTTCATCACAACCTGCTATATCTTTAAATGTTATTTTAATATTTTTATTAAAAATTTTTGCTTTATTTTTTCCAAATATTAATGCATTTTTACTTCCATTTCTTATTTGTTTAACAAACATAATTCATATTATAGTTGTTAATATTATTGGAGTTCATGAAATTAATAATGATATTAATATATTAGGTTTTTTTTTATATATACTTTCTATTATTATGTTTTTTTTTGTTAATTTATTAATTAAATTTAAGTCATTTATTGGCATGTATGTTTTATATTTATTATTATTTTTTTTAATAATTTTTATTTCTCTGCCATTTATACTTACTTTTTTAATTTTATTATTTTTAATATCTAATAGAAAATTTGAATAATTTGATTCATTATAATAATAATTATTATTTTTATAATTTCTAAATATAAATATTATTAATATTGTTGTAGTTAATCAAAATGTTAAATTTTTAATCATTTTTTTTTAAAAAAATTTAGTTTTTTAAATTTGTTTTATATTTTTTAGCAATTATATATATTTCTTTAGAAAAATAACTGGAAGATTTAGGTTTAAATATTTTAATTATATTAAACATTTTTTTAATTTTTTTAAAAAATTTTGAAAAATTCTTTCCTAAAAATATTTTTATAATTAAATTTCCTTTATATATTAATTTTTTTTTACATAAATTTAATATTGTTTTAATAATTTTTTTATTTTTAGGATCGTCTATTTCATTTATTCCTGTAATATTAGGTGATATGTCGGATATAATATTATTAATTTTATATTTTTTTGTTTTTTTAATAATTAAATTAAATATTTTTTTATTACAAATATTACCTTTTATAAATTTTACATTATTTATTTTTTTACTTTTTAATATATCACAACAAAATATTTTTCCTTTTATTTTTATTTTTTCTTTTATTAATTTTGTTCATCCTCCTGGAGAACTTCCTAAATTAATAATATTATCATTTTTTTTGAATATTTTGTATTTTTTATTTATTTCAAATAATTTAAATCATGATTTAGATATTAAATTATATTTTAATGATAATTTTTTATATTTATATTTTTTTTTTTTATTTTTATTATTTTTTTTAAATATCATTTTATTTTTTTATTTTAATTTTTATATTTTTATATTTTTATATTTTTATATTTTATCCTTATTTTTTTTATGTTAAATTAATTTTAATTTTTATTTTTTTTTTTTAAATAATTATATATTTTATATTTTAATTTTTTTATACCTTTATTTTTTTTAATTGATATAAAAAATATATTTTTATTTTTTATTTTTTTTTTTATTTTATTTATTAATTTTTTATTTTTTGAATCATATTTATTGAATATTATAAATTTTTTTATTTTTTTTGTTTTTTTTTTATATATTTTTAATTCTTTATTTATAAATTTTATATTATTTATGTTATTTTTAAATTTTTTATTTATTTCTATTATATATATAATTATTTTACAATTTATTATATTTTTAAAAAAATTATTTTTTTTTTTTTTATATTTTTTTATAATATTTTTTGTTATAGGAGGAGTATCTAATATATTAAAATTAGTTTTTTTATTTTTTATTTTTAAATTATTTATTTTAGGATATATTGTAGTAAATGGGTAACTATTAATTTTAGTTTTTTTTAGTGTTAATATTTTAAATAAACTTGATTTTCCTGAATTTGGTAATCCTATTATAAATATATCTATTTTATAAATTTGTTCTAATTTTATATATAAATTTTCACCTATTTTTCCTTTTGTACATTTTAATGGTGTTCTATTTATAGATGATTTGAATATTGTATTTCCTAAGCCTCTTTTTCCTCCTTTTGCTATTAAAATTTTTATATTATTTTTATCTAGTATTATTTTTTTTTTTTTATTTTTTTTATATATTGTAATTTTTGTATTTATTGGTACATTTATTAATTTTATTTTTCCATTTTTTCCTGTACAATTTTTTTTTTTTCCTATATATCCATTTTCTGAATATATTATTTTTTTATTTTTTAAATGATTTAAAGAATTTGTTTTTTTATCAGTTTTTAAATAAATATTACCTCCATTACCTCCGTTCCCCCCATCAGGACCACCTTTTTTTATATATTTATTTCTATAAAAACTTATTATTCCATCTCCTCCTTTTCCTGAAATAATGTTTATTTTTATATTATTATATAAATATTTCACTTTTTTATATTACACTTATAATTTTTTTTTTTTTTATTCCTTTTATTTCAAATTTAACTATTCCTTTTTTTATAGAATATAATGTATAATCTTTTCCACATTTAACATTTTTTCCTGCATGATATTTTGTACCTCTTTGTTTTATTATAATATTTCCTGCTTTTACTTTTTGGTTTCCGTAACGTTTTATACCTAATCTTTTAGATATTGAATCTCTTCCATTTTTAGTTGATCCACCTGCTTTCTTATGAGCCATTTTTTTTTTTACCTATAAATATTATTTTTAAAATAGTTAATTTTTGTCTATGACCAATTTTTCTTTTATAGTTTTTTCTTCTTTTAAATTTTATTATATTTATTTTTTTATTTTTTATATGTTTTTTAATTTTTGCTAATATTATATATTTTTTTATATTTTTTCCTGTTATTATTTTTTTATTTTTATAACATAAAAATAGTATATTTAATTTTATTATTTCTCCTATATTTTTTTTAATTTTTTCTACTTTTATTTTATATTTTTCTTTAATTTCAAATTGTTTTCCACCATTTTCTATTATTGCATACATATATTTGATTTTTAATTATATTTTATATTTTAATTGATTTTATCAAATAAATATTTTATATAAAAGTATTAAATATATTTTTTTATATTTAAATATTTTTTTTTAATTATATTATTTATTTAATTTATTTTAAATGTTTTATATTTTTGTTATTATATAATTTAATATTAAATGTTTTTTATATTATTAATTTATATTTATAAAATTATTAATTTTATATTTTCTTTTTTATTTTTAGTTATATTTATTTTATTTTTTTATATTATTTTTTTAAATTTTAGGTGTTATATGAATTTAAATTTTGTAGTTGATAAAATATTATATAATAATAATATTTTATTATCTGATATTTCAGATATGGTTAGTAAATTTAATTGTTATGATTATGGTGATATTTTTTTTCAAGATGGTTATAAAGAATATTTGTTATTAGAAAATAATAAATTAAAAAATAATTTTTTTGAATATATAAAAGGAGTTGGTGTAAGATTAAATAAAAGTGATAAAACTTTTTTTTCTTATACAAATAATATTAATAAAAATAGTATATTTAATTTAATTAAAAAATTAATTTTTTTAAATAATAATAATATTTTATCTAAAAATAAAAAAATATTTATTTTACATAATAAAATAATTAATAAGGTAAATTATTCTTTAAATTTTAATTTAAATAAAAAAAAAATAGATATTCTTTTTAAATTATATAATTATATTAAAAAAATAGATAATAGAATAAATTTTATTTCATTAAGTTTACTTTGAAAATATGATTTGATTTTAATATCTAATACTGATTATGAAATTACTTATGATATTAGACCTTTAATAAATTTATCAATAAAGGTTCAAATAGAAAATAATTATAATAAAGAAATTGGAATAAGTGGTGGAGGAGGTTGTTATTGTTTTAGTAATTTATTAAAAAAAAAAAAAAATAATATTTTTTTAATATATTATTGGGCTAATGAAGCTGTTAGAATTGCAATAAATAATTTAAATGCTAAAAATGCTCCTGTAGGGAGTATGCCTGTAATATTATCTAGTGGTTCTCCAGGAATATTATTACATGAAGCTATTGGTCATGGTTTAGAAGCTGATTTTAATAGAAGAGGAACATCTTTATTTTTTAATTGTTTAAATAAAAAAGTAGCTTCTAGTAATTGTACTATAATTGATAGTAATAATATTAAAGAAAAAATAGGTTCTTCTAGTATTGATGATGAAGGTATTAAATGTCAAGAAAGAATTTTAATTAAAAATGGTTTTTTAATTTCTTATTTATTTGATAGATTAAATTCACGTTTAATGAATTTTAATTCTAATGGATGTGGAAGAAGAGAATCATATAGTCATTTACCTATTCCTAGAATGAGTAACACATATTTATTACCTGGTATTTATAAATTTAATGATATTATAAATAGTGTTGATTATGGTATTTATATAGTTAATTTATTGGGGGGACAAGTTGATATTACTTCAGGTAATTTTGTATTTACTACATTAGAAGGTTATTTAATTAAAAATGGTAAAATTTTATATCCTATTAAAAGTGCTACTTTAATAGGTTCATCTTTTGATATAATGAATAAAATAAGTATGATAGGTAATGATTTATTTTTTGATGATGGTATGGGTTTTTGTGGTAAAGATAATCAAAGTGTTCCAGTAAGTGTAGGACAGCCTACTTTAAAAATTGATTCAATGACAATTGGTGGTTTAAATTAATTAAAATATAAATATTATGTTAAATTTAAAAAATTTTAAAAAAAATTCATGATTTTTAGTAGATGCTAAAAATAAAATTTTAGGTAGATTATCTACAATTATTTCTTATTTATTAATAGGTAAATATAATAGTAATTTTAGATCTAATATTATTAATGGAGGTTATGTTGTAGTTATAAATGCCAAAAATATTATTGTTACTGGTAATAAATTAAATAATAAGTTTTATTATAGACATAGTGGATATATTGGTAAATTAAAAACTATATCATATAAAAATATGTTTAATAAGTCTCCTATAAATATTATTAGATTATCTGTAAAAGGTATGTTACCTAAAAATATTTTAGGTTCTTTAATGATTAAAAGATTAAAAATTTATAATAATAATATTCATAAACATTATTCACAAAAGTTAATTTTAGTAAATTAAGATTTATATGAAAATTTATAGTACAGGTAGAAGAAAAACTTCTT
The DNA here is from genome assembly GCA_036689385.1 of Candidatus Stammera capleta. Classification (GTDB taxonomy): domain Bacteria; phylum Pseudomonadota; class Gammaproteobacteria; order Enterobacterales; family Enterobacteriaceae; genus Stammera; species Stammera capleta_AI. Next base: position 23,472 of record CP144810.1, read on the forward strand.
CAGCTAGAGTTTTTATGTTTGAAGGTTTAGGTATAATAAAAATTAATAATTTATTATTAAATAAATATTTTAGTTTAAATAAATATAGATATAATATTATTAATGTTTTAAAAATAAAAGATGATTTTATAAATAAATTTGATTATTTTATAACTGTTAAGGGTGGTGGTTTATCAAGTCAATCTATAGCTATAAGACATGGTATAAGTAGAGTTTTATTAAAATATGATAATAGTTTAAAAAAAAAATTAAGGTTATTAGGTTTTATTACTAGAGATAGTAGAAAGGTAGAAAGAAAAAAATATGGTTTTAGAAAAGCTCGTAGTAAGCATCAATATTCTAAACGTTAATTATGTTAATTAATTATAGTCCTATAATTAAACAATATTTAAATATAAAAAAAAAATATAAAAATTTTTTATTATTTTATCAAATTGGAGATTTTTACGAATTATTTTTTAAAGATGCTGAAGAAGTTTCAAATTTGTTAAATTTTCAGTTAACTTATAAAAGATTTGTTAAATATGATAATGTACCAATGGCTGGTATACCTATTCATTGTTATAAAAAATATATAATAAAATTAATTAAATTAGGTAAATCAATAGCTATTTGTAATCAAATAGATAATTTAATAGATTATAAAAATAAATTAAAATTAAGAAAAGTTATTAAAATAATTACTCCTGGAACTATTTCAGAAAATTATTATTTAAATAAAAAGAGTGATAATTATATAGCTTCTATTTGAAAAGAATCTAATAATTGTTTTAGTTTTTCTTTATTAGATATTTTTAGTGGAAAATTTTATATTTTAATATTAAATAGTTTATATGAACTTAAAATAGAATTATTAAAGAATAATCCTTCAGAAATAATTTGTTATAGAAATAATTTTAATTTATTAACTATTTTGAATTATTTTAAGTGTTTTAATTTTATTTCCAAATCTTTTTTTTCTTATAAAAAATGTTTAAATATTTTGTTAAAACATTTTAATTTATGTAATTTAAATTGTTTTGATATAGATATTAATAATAAATTTATTATTAAATCTTTAGGAAGTTTATTAGGATATGTTAAATATACTCAATTTATAGATTTAGTTCATATTAATAATATTAAATTAGTAAATAAATTTGATTATATTTATATAGATTATAATTCTTTAAGAAATTTAGAAATAATAGATTCTATTAATGGTAATAAATATACTTTATTATATTTGTTAGATTCAACTTTAACCCCTATGGGTAGTCGTTTATTAAAAAGATGATTAATAAATCCTATATCAAATTTAGATATTATTAATTATAGACATAATATAATGAATATTATATGGTCTTATAATGATAAGTTAAGAATATATTTAAAAAGAGTAGGTGATTTAGAGAGAATAATAGGTAAAATTTGTTTAAAAAATGTTAATTCTAAAGATTTAATTAATTTAAAAATTTATTTTAATTTTTTATTAAATATATTAGATTTATTTAAAATTAAAGATATTTTTAAATATAAAAATTTTAATTTATTTTTTAATAAAAAAAAAATTTTAATATATATTATTAATTTAATTAAAAATTCTATAGTTAATCCTAAAAATGATTTAGATAATTTAATATTAAAAGGATATAATAGTAAATTAGATAAATATAAAAAATTTGTTAATAATAGTTTTTATTATATAAATAATATAGAAAAAAATGAAAGATCTATTACTAAAATAAATAATTTAAGTATAAAATATAATAAATTATATGGTTTTCATATTAGAATTAATAATTCTTATTTAAATTTGGTTCCTAATTATTATATAGAATATAGTAGTTTAAAAAATTATAAAATATTTTTTTTTTCTAAACTTAAAAAATTTGAAATTAAATTGTTAAATATAAAAAAAAAAATTTTATTATTAGAAAAATTTATATTTAATGAAATTTTAAATAAAATTATTAAATATATTGGTGATTTAAAATTTATTTCCGATTTTGTTTCTGAGTTAGATGTTTTATCTTGTTTTGTTTATAAATCTATTAATTTAAATTTTAAAAAACCTATATTTGTAAATTATTCTTATTTAAAAATAATTAATGGTCGTCATCCTATATTAGAATATTTTTTAAATGATAAATTTATTTCTAATAATTTATTAATTAATAAATATATAAGAACTTTATTAATAACAGGTCCTAATATGGGTGGTAAAAGTACTTATATGAGACAAATAGCAATTATTTGTATAATGGCTTATATAGGTATATATGTTCCTGCTAGTAAATGTTATATCGGTATAATAGATAAAATTTTAACAAGAATAGGATTTTCTGATAATATATTATCTAATGAATCTACTTTTATGGTTGAAATGTCTGATATATCATATATAATTAATAATTCTACTAAAAATAGTTTAGTTTTAATAGATGAAATGGGTAGAGGAACTTCTTATTGTGAAGGTATTTCTTTAGCTTGATCATGTTTATATTATATTTCTAAGAAAATAAAATGTATTACTTTGTTTTCTACTCATTTTTATGAATTAGTTAAAATTAAAAATTTATATAAAAATATTAAATTAATATATTTTGATTTTATTAATATTAATAATAATATTGTTTTTTTATATAAAATTAAAAATGGTATTTGTAGTAATAGTTGTAGTTTTTTTGTAGCATATAAATCTGGTATACCTAAATTTATTATAGATATATCTTTAGTTATTTTTAAAAGATTAAATATTTTGTTAAATAAAGATATTGATAATTTAAATTTTATTATTAATAATAAAAATTATATAAAAATATTTAATATAATAAAAAAAATTAAATCTAATTTATCTTTTAAAGATTTATTAAATAAAGTAAAAGAAATTAAGAAGTTTTTATAATATTATGAGGTGTTATGTGTTTAATTATGAAATAGTTTTTTTAGTTTATCCTGATAAAACTATGTATATTAAAAATATAGTTAATCATTATATAAATTTTATTAATAATAAGAATGGAAAAATACATAGATTAGAAGATTGGGGTTTAAGATATTTGTCATATCCTATAAAGAATATGTATAAAGCTCATTATATATTAATGAATATAGAAATAAATAAATTATTTATTAAAGAAATAGAAAGTAATTTTATATATAATGATAGTATTTTAAGATTTATAATATTAAAAAAAGAATTTTCTGAAATTAATTCTTCTTTTATGAATAAAAAGGTTAATAAATTAAATTTTAATTCATTTAGAAAATAGTATTTTATAAATTATATAGAGTTAAATATGAATTTTTATAGAAAAAGAAATTATAATTTTTATAATAAGAAATTTATTGATTATAAAAATATAGATATTTTAAAAGAATATATAACTGAATGTTATAAAATAATACCTGGTAGAATTACAGGAGTTTCATGTAAGTATCAAAGAAAATTATCTAAAGCTATTAAAATAGCTAGATATTTATCTTTATTACCTTATACTGATTTACATAAATAATAATTAAGGTATTTAAAAATGGTCAAAGTTAAAGTTTTAATTATTGATAAAAATAGTTCTTTATCTGGTAAAATTTTAAATGTTAAATCTGGTTATGCTAGAAATTATTTAATACCTTTTAAAAAAGCTGTTTATGCTTCTTCAGATAATATTAATAAATATAAAAATGATAATTATAAAGATAATTTTAATTATAAATCATATAAAATTGATAAATTATATAAAAAAATTATATCTTTATCTCCATTGATATTAAAATTTAGATGTGATGATAATAATAAATTATTTTGTTCTATAAAAAATATAGATATTAAAAATATTTTTTATGATAAATTAAATATTAAAATTTCTAAAAAATGTATAATTTTTCCTAATGGTCCTATAAAATATTTAGGTAATTATATAATAAAAATTTTTTTATATAAAAAAAATATTTTTAATTTTAATATTATTATTAAAAAATTAAATGTTTAATTTATTTATTTTTTTTTGTTTATTTTTTTTATATTAATAATTTATTATTTTTAATTTTTATTTTAAAAATATTTAAAAAATATCTTGTTTTATTTTTTATTTACTGATATATTTATTAATTGTATTTAATTATTACTAATTATTATATAATAATTAGTTAGTTCTTTAAAATAAATAATTTTTGCGAATATATTATAAAACATATTACATATATTTAAATTTTTTGGATATTTAAAGTATAGTTAGTTTGTTTTGAAGAGTTTGATCATGGCTCAGATTGAACGCTAGCGGCAAGCCTAACACATGCAAGTCGAACGGCAACATGAAAAGTTTACTTTTTGATGGCGAGTGGCGAACGGGTGAGTAATGTTTGAGAATCTGCCTTAAGAAGGGGGATAACCATTGGAAACGATGGCTAATACCGCATGAAGTTAATAATTTTTTATTAATTAAAGTAGGGGATTCGTAAGAACCTTATGTCTTAAGATGAGCTCAAATAAGATTAGTTAGTAGGTAAGGTAAAGGCTTACCTAGACTGTGATCTTTAGCTGGTTTGAGAGGATGACCAGCCACACTGGAACTGAGATACGGTCCAGACTCCTACGGGAGGCAGCAGTGGGGAATATTGCACAATGGGGGAAACCCTGATGCAGCTATGCCGCGTGTATGATGAAGGCCTTAGGGTTGTAAAGTACTTTCAGTAAGGAAGAAGATATATATAATAATACTATATATATTTGACGTTACTTACAAAAGAAGCATCGGCTAACTCCGTGCCAGCAGCCGCGGTAATACGGGGGATGCAAGCGTTAATCGGAATTACTGGGCGTAAAGAGCATGTAGGTGGTTTATTATGTCAAATGTGAAATCCCTGAGCTTAACTTAGGAATATTATTTGAAACTAATAGACTAGAGTATCGTAGAGGAAGGTGGAATTCCAGGTGTAGCGGTGAAATGCGTAGATATCTGGAGGAATATCAGTGGCGAAGGCGGCTTTCTGGACGAATACTGACACTTAAGTGCGAAAGCATGGGGAGCAAACAGGATTAGATACCCTGGTAGTCCATGCTGTAAACGATGTCAACTTGAAGGTTGTAATATTTTAATTATGGCTTTCGTAGCTAACGCGTTAAGTTGACCGCCTGGGGAGTACGACCGCAAGGTTAAAACTCAAATGAATTGACGGGGGCCCGCACAAGCGGTGGAGCATGTGGTTTAATTCGATGCAACGCGCAGAACCTTACCTGGTCTTGACATCCAATGAATTTTACAGAAATGTAGAAGTGCTTTTTTTAAAGAACATTGAGACAGGTGCTGCATGGCTGTCGTCAGCTCGTGTTGTGAAATGTTGGGTTAAGTCCTGTAACGAGCGCAACCCTTTTTCTTTGTTGCCAACAGGTAATGCTGGGAACTCAAAGGATACTGCCAATGAAAAATTGGAGGAAGGTGGGGATGACGTCAAGTCATCATGGCCCTTACGACCAGGGCTACACACGTGCTACAATGGCATATACAAAGAGTAGCAAACTTGTAAAAGTAAGCCAATCTCATAAAGTATGTCTTAATTCGGATTGAAGTCTGCAACTCGACTTCATGAAGTCGGAATCGCTAGTAATCGTGAATCAGAATGTCACGGTGAATACGTTCTCGGGCCTTGTACACACCGCCCGTCACACCATGGAAGTGTATTGCAAAAGAAATAAATAATTTAACCCAATTTGGGAGATAGTTTATAACTTTGTGATTCATGACTGGGGTGAAGTCGTAACAAGGTAACCGTAGGGGAACCTGCGGTTGGATCACCTCCTTATTAATATATTTTGTATAGTTTTATTTATATTTGCATTAATTATTTATTAAAGAGTGATTATTATGTCCTCTTCGTCTAGAGGCTTAGGACATCGCTCTTTCACGGCGGCAACAGGGGTTCGAATCCCCTAGAGGACGTTGTATATTGTTCTATAAAAATTTATTAAACATTTTAAAGTTGTGAAGTTAAGTAATAAAGCGTATATGGTGGATGCCTTGGCAATCAGAGGCGATGAAGGACGTGTTAATCTGCGAAAAGTATCGATGAGTTGATAAAAAACGATATTAATCGATAATTTCCGAATGGGGAAACCTAATATAATTAATATTATATTATTATTAATTGAATTCATAGATTAATAAAGCAAACCAAGAGAACTGAAACATCTAAGTATCTTGAGGAAAAGAAATCAATTGAGATTCTCTTAGTAGTGGCGAGCGAAAAGGGAATAGCTAGAAGTTTTATTATTAAATTTTTATATTATTAGAATAATTTGGAAAAATTAACGATACAAGGTGATAGTCCTGTATATTAAAATATATTGATTTATTGACTTTTTTAAGTAGGGCGAGACACGTGAAATCTTGTCTGAAGATAGGGGGACCATCCTCTAAAGCTAAATACTACTGATTGACCGATAGTGAACTAGTACCGTGAGGGAAAGGTGAAAAGAACCCCGGTTAGGGGAGTGAAATAGAACCTGAAACCGTATACGTACAAGCAGTAGGAGCATCTTAATAGATGTTACTGCGTACCTTTTGTATAATGGGTCAGCGAGTTATATTTTGTAGCAAGGTTAACTTTTAATAAGGTAGCCGTAGGGAAACCGAGTCTTTAAGGGCGTTAGTTGCAGGATATAGACCCGAAACCCGGTGATCTAACTATGAGCAGGTTGAAGATAAGGTAATACTTATTGGAGGACCGAACTGACTGATGTTGAAAAATCAGCGGATGACTTGTGGTTAGGGGTGAAAGGCCAATCAAACCGGGAGATAGCTGGTTCTCCTCGAAAACTATTTAGGTAGTGCCTTATGAATTAATTTTTAGGGGTAGAGCACTGTTTTAGTTAGGGGATCTTCCAGATTTACCAATCTAACGCAAACTCCGAATACTAAAAAATATTATCATAGGAGACACACATTGGGTGCTAAGATCCAGTGTGGAAAGGGAAACAGCCCAGATCGCAAGCTAAGGTCCCAAAATTATGATTAAGTGGGAAACGAAGTGAAAGGACTTATACAGCTAGGATGTTGGCTTAGAAGCAGCCATCATTTAAAGAAAGCGTAACAGCTCACTAGTCTAGTCATTTTGCGCGGAAGATTTAACGGGGCTAAATCATGTACCGAAGCTGCGGCAATAATTTTGTTTAATTTAAAATTATTGGGTAGAGGAGCGTTCTGTAAGTTGTAGAAGATATATTGTAAAATATATTGGAGATATCAGAAGTGAGAATGCTGACATAAGTAACGATAAAGTAGGTGAAAAACCTACTCGCCGAAAAACTAAGGTTTCCTACCCAACGTTAATCGGGGTAGGGTTAGTCGATACCTAAGATGAGGCTGAAAAGCGTAGTCGATGGATAACAGGTTAATATTCCTGTACTTAGTATTATTAGTGATGGGATGACGAAGAAGGTTAGATTATCCGAATATTGGATTATTTCGGTTTAAGTGTGTAGATATATATTTTGGAAAATCCGAATATTTAAATATTGAGACATTATGACTAAACTTTTTAAGTTGAAGTAATTAATACCATGCTTCCTAGAAAAGTCTCTAAACGTTAATATAATATTAAATCGTACTATAAACCGACACAGGTGGTTAGGTAGAGAATACTAAGGCGCTTGAGAGAACTCGGGTAAAGGAACTAGGCAAAATGGTGCCGTAACTTAGGGAGAAGGCACACTAATATTAGGTGAAAAATTTACTTTTTTAGCTGAAATTAGTCTAAGATAAATGCTGGCTGCAACTGTTTATTAAAAACACAGCACTGTGCAAACACGAAAGTGGAAGTATACGGTGTGATGCCTGCCCGGTGCCGGAAGGTTAATAAAGAAGGTTAAAGTTTTACTTGAAGCTTTTGATTGAAGCCCCGGTAAACGGCGGCCGTAACTATAACGGTCCTAAGGTAGCGAAATTCCTTGTCGGGTAAGTTCCGACCTGCACGAATGGCATAATGATGGCCAGACTGTCTCTACCCGAGACTCAGTGAAATTGAAATTGCTGTGAAGATGCAGTGTACCTGCGGCAAGACGGAAAGACCCCGTGAACCTTTACTATAGCTTAATATTGAATATTGAATATTAATGTGTAGAATAGGTGGGAGACAGCGAAGTAAGAACGCAAGTTTTTATGGAGTCAAAATTGAAATACCACCCTTTAATATTTATTATTCTAACCAATTTCCGTTATCCGGAATTGAGACAATGTTTGGTGGGTAGTTTGACTGGGGCGGTCTCCTCCTAAAAAGTAACGGAGGAGTACAAAGGTCAGCTAATTACGGTCGGAAATCGTAATTTTAGTGCAAAGGCATAAGCTGGCTTAACTGTAAGCGTGACAACGCGAACAGATGCGAAAGCAGGTCTTAGTGATCCGATGGTTTCTGTATGGAAAGGCCATCGCTCAACGGATAAAAGGTACTCCGGGGATAACAGGCTGATATCGCCCAAGAGTTCATATCGACGGCGGTGTTTGGCACCTCGATGTCGGCTCATCACATCCTGGGGCTGTAGTCGGTCCCAAGGGTATGGCTGTTCGCCATTTAAAGTGGTACGCGAGCTGGGTTTAGAACGTCGTGAGACAGTTCGGTCCCTATCTGCCGTAGGCGTTGGAAATTTGAAGGGAGCTGTTCCTAGTACGAGAGGACCGGAATGGGTGTACCTATGGTGTTCGGGTTGTTATGCCAATAGCATTGCCCGGTAGCTAAGTACAGAAAAGATAAGTGCTGAAAGCATATAAGCACGAAACTTTCCCTAAGATTAAATTTCCCTGAAAATTTTATTAAATTTTCCTAAAGGATTGTTATAGACTATGACTTTGATAGGTCAGATGTGTAAGCATAGTAATATGTTAAGCTAACTGATACTAATAATCCGTGAGTCTTAACTTCACAACTTTAAAATGTTTTTATACCTGGCAACAATAGCGTAATTGTACCACCTGATTCCATTCCGAACTCAGAAGTGAAATATTATAGCGCTGATGGTAGTGTAAGGTTTTTCTTATGTGAGAGTAAGTAATTGCCAGGTATATAATAATTTATTAGGTACGGTAGTTCAGTAGGTTAGAATACCAGCCTGTCACGCTGGGGGTCACGGGTTCGAACCCCGTTCGTACCGATATTTATTAATATATTAAATTTATGATATATAAAAATAATTATAAAGATAATTTAATATGAATAGATTTAGAAATGACAGGTTTAAATCCTGAATATAATAGAATAATAGAAATAGCTACATTAATAACTGATATTAATTTAAATATTATTGTAAAAGGTCCAAATCTTGTTATATATCAAAAAAATAAACATTTATTAAACATGAATAAATGAAATTTTCGTATACATAAAAAGACTGGATTATTATATAAGGTTAAAAATAGTATTATAAATGAGTATATGGCTGAAAATTTAACTATTAATTTTTTAAAAAATTATATATCTAAGGGTTGTTCTCCTATATGTGGTAATACTGTTTCACATGATAGAAGATTTTTATTTAAATATATGCCAAAATTAGAGTCTTATTTTAATTATAGACATATAGATGTTAGTGTATTAAAAGAATTATTTAATAGATGAATACCTAATTTTAATAATTTTAGTAAAAATAATTTACATAAAGCTTTATCAGATATAAAAGAATCTGTTAATGAATTATTATATTATAAATTATTTTTAAGTAAATATTTAAAAAATATTATTTAATTATGCGGAAATAGCTCAATTGGTAGAGCATAATCTTGCCAAGATTAAGGTTGCGAGTTCAATTCTCGTTTTCCGCTTTTATTATAATTTTTTTAAATAATATTATTAATATTACTAACATTAATATTATTTATATTATTTATATTATTTATATTATTTTTTTATTATAAATTATATTTTAGATATTATTTATTTATATTTTATTATGAATAGAATTAAAGTTTTACCTAAAGATACAATTAGAAAAATATCTTCAGGAGAATTAATTAGTAAACCTTTTATAATACTAAAAGAATTATTAGAAAACAGTTTAGATGCAAAATCATCTTTATTAAAGATATATTTAAAAAATAAAGGTATGGATTTAATTAAAGTTGTTGATAATGGTTTTGGTATTGATAAAGAAAATTTATTAATGTGTATTAAAAATAATAGTACTAATAAAATTTTTTTTTTTGAAGATTTAAAGAATTTAAATACTTTTGGTTTTAGAGGGGAAGCTTTATCTAATATAAGTAGTATATCTGAATTTTATATATCTTCTAGATATATTAAAAAAAAATTAGGTTGATTATTATATAATGATTTAAATAATACTTCTAAATTTTATATTAAACCTGTTTCTCATAATATAGGTACTATTGTTTCTGTTAAAAATATATATTTTAATGTTCCCTATAAAAGAAATGAATTATTTTTATATTTAAATAATGAATGATTATTAATAAAAAAAATAATTAATAATTTTATATTATGTAATTATAATACAACATTTTATATATTTAATAATAATAATTTATATAATAAATATATTAATAATAATAATTTGAGAAAAAGAGAATGTATTATAAATAGAATTAATAGTATTTATGGTAAATTAATTAATAATTTTTATGTTAAAATATATGAAGATTACTGATATTGTTATGGTTATTTTCTTAATTTTATTAAATTTAAAAGTATTAAATTAATTTTTATAAATAATAGAATAATAAACAATAATAATTTTTTATTTAGTTTATTTAATAATTTTATAACTAATTATTTAAATATTAAAAATTTATCTTATATTTTTTATTTTTTTATAGAATATAAATATATAGATATAAATATATGTTCTAATAAAAATAAAATATCATTTTTAAATAATTTTAATTTATATAATTCTATATATAATAATTTACTTTTATTTTTTAAAAAATATAAATATATTAATAAATTTAAATATAATAATGATATTAAATTTAATTATAATAATTTTAATAATATTAAGTATTATATTTTAAAAGAATCTAATAAAGATAATTATTTACAATATTTTTTATTTAATTTTGGAAAAATAATAAATATTATTAATAATAAATTTTTAATTTCTTTAAAAGATAATTATATAATTGTTTCTAATTTATATTCTTTATTTTATTATTTTAATATTTTAATTTTAAAATATAAATTTTATAATTTTATATGAACTAAAAAAGTTTATTTACTTTTTAAAATTAAATATTTTTATAGTTATATTAATAATGATATAATAAATTTATTAAATAAAATAGGTATTTATTTTATTATTAATAAAAAAAAATTAAATATTATATTTATTAGAATACCTTTAATTTTACAAAATTTAAATTTTAATAAATTTTTATTTAATTTAAATAAATTTTTATCTAGTAAAAATAATTATAGTATAATAAGTATTATATATTGGATTAAAAAATATATATATATATATAATACATGAAATATTAATAATTCTATAATTTTAGTTAGTAATTTTTGTAAAATAATTAAATATATTGATTTTAATAAAAAAGTTTTTAAATTTTTTGATTTAAATTATTTTTTATTATATTATATTTAATTTTTAATTTAAATTATAAATAAATGAAAAATTTTGAAAATAATAATGTTTTTTGTATAATAGGTCCTACTTCTGTGGGTAAAAGTTTTATATCTATGAAATTATATGAATATTTTCCTTTTGAAATAATTAGTGTAGATTCTGCTTTAGTTTATAAATTTATGAATATAGGTACTGATAAACCATCTATTAATGAATTGAAATTATATAATCATAGATTAATAAATATAATAGATCCTAAATATTTTTATTCTGTTAATAATTTTTTTTTTGATGTTGTAAAAAATATTTATGAAATTATTTATATAAAAAAAAAAATACCTTTATTGGTTGGTGGTACTATGATGTATTATAATGTTTTATTTAATGGTTTAAATTTATTACCTGATTCTAATATTAGAATAAGAAATCATATAGAATATTTATTTAAAAAGTATGGTAATAGATATGTTTATAATATTTTAAAAAGATTAGATTTTAATATTTCTAAAAATATTCATTTTAATGACAAATATAGAATAATTAGAAATTTAGAAATATTTATTTCTTCTGGTAAAAAAATTTCTTATTTGAAAAATAAACCTAAATTTAAATTAAATTTAAATTTTATTAAAATAATATTATTATTTGATGAAAAGATTAATTATAAATTAAAAATTAAAAATAGATTTTATAATATGTTAAATAATAATTTTAAAAAAGAAGTTTTATTTTTATATAAAAGAGGAAATTTGAATATAAATAATTCTTCTATTAAATGTATAGGTTATAAACAAATGTGATTATATTTAGATAATAAAATTAATTATATAGATATGATTAATGAAAGTATAAATAGAACTATTTTATTAGTAAAAAAACAATTACAGTGAATTAAAAAGTGATATAATAATAGTTATGTTATTTATAATAATAAATTATGTTTTAATAAAATTAGAAATTATATAAATTTTTTAATTTAATATTTTATTTCAAATATTTATGAAAAATGTTTTAAATTATATTAATAGATGTTTAGTTATTTTTATAAAATTTAAAAATAAAAAAATTTTATTTTATGATATTAAAGAATTTAAAAAATTAGTTGTTTCTTCAAATTTTAAAATTTATAAATTTATTAAATTTTATATAAATATTCCTAATAATAAATATTATATAGGTAATGGAAAATTAATTGAATTAAAATATTTAATTATTAAATATAATTTATCTTTTATATTATTTAATATTATTTTAAAAAGTAATCAAGAAAGAAATTTAAAAAATTATTTAAAATGTAATATTTTTGATATTAATAATATTATATTAAATATATTTAAAATAAAAGCTAAAACTTATTTTGGAAAATTACAGGTTGAATTAGCTTACTTAAATTATTTAAGTACTAGATTAGTAAATAGATGAGTTCATTTAGAACGTCAGAGAGGTAATATTAAAAATATTTCTGGACCAGGAGAAAAGCAAATTGAAATAGATAAAAGAATAATAAAAAAAAAAATAAATATAATAAAAAATAAATTATTAAATATAAAAATACAAAAATATAAAAGTAATAAGTTAAGATTAAATTCAAATATTTTTACTGTCTCTTTAGTAGGTTATACTAATTCTGGTAAATCTACTTTATTTAATTTGTTAACTAATTCTAATTTATCTGTAGAAAATAAATTTTTTAGTACAATAGATACTTATATAAAAAAAATAAAGAATAATTTCAATATAAATAAAATTTTAATTTCAGATACTATAGGTTTTATAAATAATTTACCTTATGAATTATTAAATGCTTTTGAATCAACTTTATATGAAATAAATAATTCTAATTTAATTTTACATATAATAGATTTTTCTAATTGTTTTTATAAAAATCATTTAAAAGTTGTTAATTATATATTAAAGAAAATTTTAAAAAAAAAAATACATATTTTATATGTAATGAATAAAATAGATAAATTAAATAATTTTTTTCCTAATATAGATATTAATTTAAATAAAATATGAATATCTGCAAAATATAATTTAGGTATAGATTTACTTATTAATTATATAAAAAATTTTTTTAATAAATATTATAAATTATTTAAATTTCTTATTCCTTTTAATATTAGTAAAAATTTATATAGTTTTTTATATAAAAATAATTTTATATATAAAAAAAAGTATATAAATAATAATTATAATATGTTTTATATTTATTTAAAGTTAACTAAAATAGAATTTAATATTTTATTAAAAAATTATCCTTTTATTTTAAATTATATTATATATGATAAGTAATTTGTTTTTTTATGGAATTAATGTAGTTAAAAATTTAATTAAGTTTAAATATAAATTTATAAAAGATATATATTTATTAAAAAATAGAAATGATATTAAATTTAAAAATATTAAGTTATTATCATACAAATATTTTATTAAATTAAATTTTGTTAATAAAAATTATTTTAATTTTTTGAGTAATAGAAATATTAATCATCAAGGTATAATAGCTTTTGTTGAAAAAGGTATTTTTAATTTTAATGAAGATAAATTTTTTGATATTTTAAATAAAAATAAATTTTTATTTATATTAGTATTAGATAGAATAAATGATCCTCATAATTTAGGTTCTTGTATAAGAACAAGTGTTGCTTTAGGAGTAAATATTATTATAATAAGTAAAAAAAATTCTGTTTCTATATATAATAATATTGTTCATAAATGTTCTTCTGGTTCTATTTATAAAATAAATTTATTAGTAGTAAATAATATATATAAAATTATAAATTTATTAAAAAATAATTATAATTTTTATATTATTGGAACATGTTTAAAATCTAATAATTTATTAAATAATTTTAATTTTTATTATAAAAATTATAATGGATTAATTTTAATTTTAGGATCTGAAGATTGTGGAATAAAAAATAATATTAAAAAAAGTTGTAATATTTTGTTAAAAATACCTATAAATAAAGTAAATTCTTTAAATATATCTGTAGCTAATGGTATATTTTTATTTAATTTGTTAAATAAATTATAGATATTATTTTAATATATATAGATATTATTTTAATATATATCCTATATTAAATAATTTTGGTTTTGAGTTAAATATATCTTTTATATTGTTTTTTTTTTTATTATTTATTTGTATTTTAGTTATTCTTAATATATTTTTATTTGTTTTAATATCTAAATATTTTTTATTATAATTTATTATTTCTCCTATTTTATATTTATTATTTTTATTTTTTATTATCTTTACTTTTCATATAAAAATTATATATTTTTTATAATAAAAAAAAGTTTTTGGTCATATATAAAAAGCTCTTATTTGTCTTTCTATATATTTTGCTGTATTATTTCAATTTACTTTTCCATTATATTTATATATTTTTTTTGAATATGTTGATTTATTTTTATTTTGTTTTTTATATTTTATTTTTTTTTTTTTAATTATTTTTTTTATAAAAATATTTAATAATTTTGATGATAATTTAGTTAATTTATTATATAAATTTTTATATGTTTGTTTTTTTTTTATTTTATATTTTTTTTGTATAACTATTGGTCCCATATCTATTTCTTTATTCATTTTAATTATAGTTACTCCTGTAATTTTATAATTATTTAATATAGAATATTGTATTGGTGATGGACCTTTTAATTTTGGTAATAGTGAAGGATGTATATTATAGCATCCTAATTTAGGTTTTTTTAATATATTTTTAGGAATTTTTAGTCCAAAACATATTAATATTATTAAATCTATTTTATTTTTTATTTTATTTTTATTAAATATTTTTTTTATTTGTTTTTTATTTTTTATTTTAAATATTTTAATTTTATTTTTTATAGATAGATTTTCAATATTTTTATTTTTTTTTTTAGTTATTATAAATAATATATTATATTTTTTTTTTTTTATAATTTTTTTAAATGAATAATATGCTATTTTTTGTGTACCTATTAAAATTATATTTAATTTTTTCATTTATTTTTTTAAATAATCTATAATTAATTTTCCATTTAAATGATCTATTTCATGTTGTATACATATAGATATTAATCCTTTATATTTATAAGTAATTTTTTTTCCTTTTAAATTATATGATGATAATATTATTTTATTATATCTTTTTGTTTTAAATATTTTATTAGGTATAGATAAACATCCTTCTTTAGTTTTTATTTTATTTTTTTTGTATATTATTTTAGGATTAATTAATATAATTTTAATATAATTTATATTTATTGTTATTATTGATTTTTTTATGTTTACTTGATTAGAAGCTAATCCTATTCCTTTATAATATTTAATTGTATCAAACATATTATATATAATATTTTTAATATTATTATCAAAAATTTTTACCTTTTTTGTTTTTTTTCTTAAAATATTATTTGGATATTTAATTATTTTTAAAATACTCATATTATATTATTTATTTATATTACCCAAGGCGGGATTTGAACCCGCACAGTTATATAAAACTAAGGGATTTTAAGTCCCTTGTGTCTACCTATTTCACCACTTGGGTTTTTTATAAGGCGTGTCTCGGAATTGAACCGAGTTAAGTGGGTTTGCAATCCACTGCATTACCAATTTGCTAACACGCCTTTATTTTAAATTTATTAATTAAATAATTTTTTTTTATTTTTATTTTTTAATAAATTTATTATATAATTTTTATTATATAATATATATATTATAATTAAAATAGAAATATTATAATTTATTAATAAAATATTTTTTATTTATTTTTAATTATTTTATTTATTATTATTTTATAATTTTTTATGTTATTTATGAGAAAATATAATGATAACTATTAATCAATTAATTCGTAAGTCTAGAAAAAGTAAAAAATTTAAAAATAATGTACCTGCTTTATCTAAATGTCCTCAAAAAAGAGGTGTATGTATTAAAGTATATACAACAACTCCTAAAAAGCCTAATTCTGCTTTAAGAAAAGTTTGCAGAGTACGTTTAACTAATGATATGGAAGTTACTGCTTATATACCTGGTGAAGGTCATAATTTACAAGAACATTCAATAGTATTAATAAGAGGTGGAAGAGTAAAAGATTTACCTGGTGTTAGATATCATGTTATAAGAGGTACTTTAGATTGTTCAGGAGTTAAAAATAGAAAAAGATCTAGATCTAAATATGGTGTAAAAAAAAAATAATTATTAATTTTTGAGGTTTTTGTGTCTCGTCGTCATATATCTAATAAAAGAAAAATTATTCCTGATTCTATATATAATTCAGAATTAATATCTAAATTTATAAATTTATTAATGTTAGATGGAAAAAAATCTATAGCTGAAAATATTTTATATAAAGCTTTAGATATTATAGAATTAAAATTAAAAGAAGATAAAATTAAATTATTAGAATTAGCTATTAATAATGTTAAACCTATAGTTGAAATTAAAACTAGAAGAGTAGGAGGTACTACTTATCAAATACCTATTGAAGTTAGACCTTTAAGAGGTAATACATTAGCTATGCGTTGAATTATATTATCAGCTAGAAAAAGATCTAATAAAAAAATGTTATTTAATTTAGCGGATGAATTATTAGAAGCTATTAATAATAGAGGTTTATCTGTTAAAAAAAGAGATGAAATTCATAGAATAGCTGAATCTAATAAAGCTTTTGCTCATTATAGATGATAATTTAAAGAGGTATTTAATGTGTCGTATAACTTCTATATCTAAATATAGAAATATAGGTATAAGTGCTCATATAGATGCTGGTAAAACTACTACTACTGAAAGAATATTATTTTATACGGGTGTTAATTATAAAATAGGAGAAGTTCATGATGGCACTGCTACTATGGATTGAATGATTCAAGAACAGGAAAGAGGTATTACTATAACATCTGCTGCAACTACAGCTTTTTGATCTGGTTCTTTTAATCAATATTGTCCTCATAGAATAAATATTATTGATACTCCTGGTCATGTTGATTTTACAATAGAAGTTGAAAGATCAATGAGGATTTTAGATGGTGCAGTTATGATATATTGTTCAGTTGGTGGTATACAACCTCAATCTGAAACTGTTTGAAAACAAGTTAATAGATATAAAGTTCCTAGAATAGCTTTTATTAATAAAATGGATCGTATAGGTTCTAATTTTTTTAATATTTTAAAAGATTTAGAAAGAAAGTTTAAAATTAGAGTTATTCCTATTCAAATTCCTATAGGATCTGAAGATTCTTTTAAAGGATTAATAGATTTAATAAACATGGAATCTATAATATGAAGTGATAATAATAATGGATTGGTTTTTAAAAAATCTAAATTAGATAAATATTTTTTAGATTATTGTAAAGAATGAAGAAATAAAATAATTGAATTTATAGCAGATTCTTCTGATGATTTAATGTTTAAATATTTAAATGGAATAGAATTTACTTCATATGATATAAAGAAAATTTTAAGAAAAAAAGTATTAAATAATGAAATATTGTTAGTTACTTGTGGTTCTGCTTTTAAAAATAAAGGAATTCAATTATTATTAGATTCTATAATAGATTATTTACCTTCTCCTAAAGATTTATGTAAAGTAAGTGGTTTATCTATTAATAATAATAATATTAATATTTTTAGAAATATTAAGGATAATGAACATTTTTGCGCTTTAGCTTTTAAAGTAGCTAATGATCCTTTTGTAGGTAATTTAACTTTTTTAAGAGTATATTCTGGTTATATTAAATCTGGTGATTTAGTTTTAAATTCTAATAAAAATAAAAAAGAAAGAATAGGTCGTATAGTTCAAATGCATGCTAATAAGAAAGTTGAAATTAAGAAAGTTTTTGCTGGAGATATAGCTGCTGCTATAGGATTAAAAAATGTATTTACAGGTGATACTTTATGTGATATTAATAATCCTATAATTTTAGAAAAAATAAAGTTTCCTAATCCAGTTATATCTATTTCTTTAGAACCTAAAACTAAGTTAGATCAAGAAAAAATGGGTTTAGCATTATCAAGATTAATTAAAGAGGATCCTTCTTTTAAAAGTCATTATGATAATGAATCTAATCAAACTATAATTTCAGGTATGGGTGAATTACATTTAGAAATAATTGTTGATAGATTAAAAAGAGAATTTAATATTAATTGTAATATTGGAAAACCTGAAGTTTCTTATAGAGAAACTATTTTAAATAGTTCAAATAATATTGAAGGTAAATATATAAGACAAACTGGTGGAAGGGGACAATATGGTCATGTTGTAATTGATTTATATCCTTTAAAAAAATCTGAATATGAATTATCTAAAAATGGTTATCTATTTATTAATGATATTAAAGGAGGTGTTATACCTAATGAATATATTTCTTGTATAAATAAAGGTATACAAGATCAATTAAAATCTGGACCTTTAGCTGGTTATCCAGTTATAAATATTAAAGTTAGATTATTTTTTGGTTCTTATCATGATGTAGATTCTTCTGAAATAGCTTTTAAAATGGCTGCTTCTATAGCATTTAAAGAAGCTTTTTTAAAAGCTAGTCCTATATTATTAGAACCTATAATGAAGGTTAAAGTAGAAACTCCTGAAAAATATGTTGGTGATGTTGTAGGTGATATTAATAGAAGAAGAGGTATTATAGATAAAATATATGATATATCTTTAGGTAAATTAATTAAATCATATATTCCTTTATCAGAAATGTTTGGTTATTCAACTGATTTAAGATCACAAACTCAGGGTAGAGCTTTATATTCTATGGAATTTTATAAATATAAAAAATCTCCTGATATAATTTGTAATAAAATAATAGAAACAAGAAAAAAATAATTTTATGGTAAATTTTATGTCTAAAAAAAAATTTGAACGTTCTAAAATACATTTAAATGTTGGTACTATAGGTCATGTAGATCATGGAAAAACAACTTTAACTTCAGCTATTACTACTGTTTTATCATCTAAATATGGTGGTGAGGCTAGAGCTTTTGAACAAATAGATAATGCACCTGAAGAAAAAGAAAGAGGTATTACAATTAATACTTCTCATGTTGAATATGATACTTCTATTAGACATTATGCTCATGTAGATTGTCCAGGTCATGCAGATTATATTAAAAATATGATTACTGGTGCAGCTCAAATGGATGGAGCAATATTAGTTGTAGCAGCTACTGATGGTCCTATGCCTCAAACTAGAGAACATATTTTATTAGCTCGTCAAGTAGGTGTTCCATATATTGTAGTTTTTTTAAATAAATGTGATATGGTTGATGATAATGAATTATTAGAATTAGTAGAAATGGAAGTTAGAGATATATTAACTCAATATGAATTTCCTGGTGATAAAACTCCTATAATTAGAGGTTCTGCTTTAAAAGCTTTAGAAGGTGTAGAAGAGTGAAAAAATAAAATTTTTGATTTAGCAGATTGTTTAGATAATTATATACCTTCTCCTAAAAGGATTATTGATGAACCATTTTTATTACCTATAGAAGATATTTTTTCTATATCAGGTAGAGGTACTGTTGTAACTGGTAGAATAGAAAAGGGAATAATTAAAGTTGGAGAAGAAGTAGAAATTGTAGGAATAAAAGATACAAAAAAATCTATATGTACTGGTGTTGAAATGTTTAGGAAGATATTAGATGAAGGTAGAGCAGGTGAAAATGTAGGTATATTATTAAGAGGTATAAAAAGAGAAGAAATAGAAAGAGGTCAAGTATTATCTAAACCTGGTTCAATTACTCCTCATACTAAATTTGAATGTGAAGTATATGTTTTATCTAAAGAAGAAGGAGGAAGACATACTGCTTTTTTAAATGGTTATAGACCTCAATTTTATTTTAGAACTACTGATGTAACTGGTACTATAAAGCTTCCTAAAGGTATAGAAATGGTAATGCCTGGTGATAATATAAAAATTTTAGTTAATTTATTTTTTCCTATAGCAATGAATGAAGGTTTACGTTTTGCTATAAGAGAAGGTGGTAGAACTGTTGGTGCAGGTATAGTTAGTAAAATAATTAAATAATTAAATTTATTAAGTTAATTATGAATAATCAAAGAATTAGAATAAAACTTAAATCTTTTGATCATAGATTAATTGATATTTCTACTATAGAAATTATAGAAACTGCTAAGAAAACTGGAGCTAAAGTTTGTGGTCCAATTCCTTTACCTACTTCTATAGAAAAATATACTGTTTTAAGTTCTCCTCATGTTGATAAAGATGCTAGAGATCAATATGAAATAAGAACTCATAAAAGGCTTATAGATATAGTTAAACCAACTGAAAAAACAGTTGATGCTTTAATGAAATTGGATTTAGCTTCAGGTGTTGATGTTAAAATAAGTTTGGATTAAATTAAAATGATTACTTTAATTGGAATTAAAATAGGGATGACTAGAATTTTTAATAATAATAATTTTTCAATTCCTATTACTATAATTAAAATTTATAATAATATAATTACAAATATAAATAATAATAATGGTATTTATAGAACTCAGATAACTATTGATAAAAAAAATAATAAAAAGATTAATAAATCTATATTAGGTATATATAAAAAAAATAAATTAAATCCAGGTATAGGTGGTTTATGAAGTATTCCATATATTAAAGATATTCATAAAAAAATTGGTCAGTCTATTAGTTTAAATATATTTAAATATGTTAAATTTGTTGATATAACTGGTATAAGCAAAGGTAAAGGATTTTCTGGTACTATTAAAAGATGAAATTTTAGATCACAAGATAAATCTCATGGTAATTCTTTATCTCATAGAGTACCTGGTTCTATAGGTCAAAATCAAACTCCTGGTAGAGTATTTAAGGGAAAAAAAATGTCAGGTCATTTAGGTAATAAAAGAGTTACTGTTCAAAATCTTAAAATAATAAATATAGATTTAAAAAAAAAAATTTTATTAATTAAAGGATGTGTACCTGGTTTTAATAAAAATTTTTTATTTATAAAGTCTTCTATTAAAAAAAAATAGGTTATTTATGGATATTAAATTATTTGATACAAATGAAATAGTATCATTTTCTAATAAAGTTTTTAATGTTAATTTTAATAGTTATTTAGTTCATCAAGTTGTAACTTCTTATAGGATTAATAGTAGAAAAGGTAATTCATGTCAAAAATCTAGATCTGATGTTTCTGGTTCTAATAAAAAACCTTGAAGTCAAAAAGGTACTGGTAGAGCAAGAGCAGGATCTAATAAAAGTCCTATATGAAGGTCAGGAGGTGTAGCTTTTGCATCTAAACCTAAAAAATATTTTTTAAAAGTTAATAAAAAAGTTTATAAATTATCTTTAAAAATGGTTTTATCAAAATTATTTATAGATTATAATGTTTATGTATTAAAAAAAATATTAATTGATAAACCTAAAACTAAATTTTTTTTAAAATATTTTAATTTTGTTAATTATTATAAATGTTTAATAATTTTAAATAAATTAGATAATAATATTATTTTATCATCTAGGAATTTATATAATTTTAAAGTTTGTGATATATTTCATATTAATATTATAGATTTAATATCTTTTAGAAGTATTATTTTTAGTTTAGATTCATTAAAATATATAGAGAAAAAATTATTATAAAAATGATTAATATTGATGGTAATATTTTAAAAAGTTTTTATTTAACAGAAAAATTTTTTTATCTTTCAAAAAAAAATAATGTTATTATATTTAAAGTTAATAGATATTCTAATAAATTTCAAATATTAAATGCTTTTAATAAATATTTTAATATTAGAGTTTTTAAAATAAGAACTATTTTAGTTAAAAAAATAATAAAAAATAAAAAAACTAAAATAAATAGAATATGTTTTTGAAAAAAAGCATATATTTATTTAAAAAAGGGTGAAATTTTTAATATAGATAGTATTAGTAATAAATAATTAAAATGATATTAATAAAATATAAACCAACTTCTCCTGGAAGAAGACATAAAGTAAAAATATTTTCATCTTTTTTATATAAAGGTAAACCATATAAAAAATTATTAAAGAATAAAAATAAAACAGGAGGTAGAAATAATTATGGAAGAATAACTGTTAGACATATTGGAGGAGGACATAAAAAAAAATATAGAGTTATAGATTTTAAAAGAAATAAAGATAATGTAAAAGCTTATGTAGAAAGAATTGAATATGATCCTAATAGATCTTCTTTTATTGCTTTAGTTTTATATAAAGATGGTGAAAGAAGATATATTTTATATCCAAAAAATTTAAATGTGGGTGATAAAATTATTTCTGGAGAAAATGTTGAAATTAAAGTAGGTAATTGTTTACCTTTATTTAAAATACCTATTGGTTCTTTAGTTCATAATATAGAATTAAAAAGAAATAGAGGTGGTCAATTAATTAGATCTGCTGGTTCTTATGCTCAGTTAATAACTAAAGATGATAAATATGTTACTTTAAGATTAAAATCCGGAGAAATAAGAAAAATAAATATTTTATGTAGAGCTACTTTAGGGGAAATTGGAAATTCTGAACATATGTTAAAGGTTTTAGGAAAGGCAGGATGTTCTCGTTGATTAGGAATAAGACCTACTGTTAGAGGTACAGCTATGAATCCTATAGATCATCCACATGGAGGAGGTGAAGGTCGTAATTTTGGTAAACATCCAGTAAGTCCTTTTGGTTTAAAATGTAAAGGTAAAAAGACTAGAAGAAATAAATTTACTTCTAAATTTATAATAAAATCAAGAAATAAAAAATAAAATTTATTGGAGATGTTATGATTAGATCATTTAAAAAGGGTCCTTTTATTGATATTAGTTTATTTAATAAAGTTAAAAAACATTTAAAATTTAATAGTAAAAAACCTTTAAAGACATGATCAAGACGTTCTACAATTTTACCTAATATGATAGGTTTAACTATTTCTGTTCATAATGGTAGAATTCATATTCCTGTATATATTACAGAAGAAATGGTAGGTCATAAATTAGGAGAATTTTCTCCTACTAGAACTTATAGAGGTCATTCTTTATCAGATAAAAAAATAAAAAAAGAATAATTTTAAAGGATATAAATTATGATAGAAGTTTTTTCTAAATTAAAATATGTTAGATCTTCATCAACTAAAATTAGATTAGTTGCTAATTTAGTTAGAGGTAAAAATGTTAATTTAGCTTTAAATATTTTATCTTTTATTAATAAAAAGTCAGCTTTTTTAATTAAAAAAGTATTAAATTCTGCTATATATAATGCAGTTAATAATAATAAATTAAATATAAATTTATTAAAAATTTCAAAAATATATATTGATAATGGTTCTTATATGAAAAGAATTTTTCATAGAGCTAAAGGAAGAGTTAATTATATTTTAAAACGTACAAGTCATATTACTTTATATGTATCTTATTAATATATTTTATTGGTATATTTTATGGGTCAGAAAGTTAATCCTAATGTTATTAGATTAGGTATAATAAATTATTGAAATTCTTCTTGAATTTCTAATAAAAAAAATTTTTCTAAAATTTTAAATAATGATTATTTAGTTAGATGTTATTTATATAAAAAATTATTTAGAGCTTTAGTATCTAAAATAATTATAGAAAGACCTGCAAAAAGTATAAAAATAACTATTTATACTGCTCGTCCTGGAATAGTTATAGGTAAAAAGGGAGAAGATGTAGATAAATTAAGAAAAAAAATTAAATTAATTACTGGTGTTCCATCTCAAATAAATATTTTTGAAATTAGAAAACCTGAATTAGATGCTTTTTTAGTTTCTCATAATATTGCAATACAATTAGAAAGAAGAATGATGTTTAGAAGAGTTATTAAAAGAGTTATATCAAATTCTATTCGTTTAGGTGCTAAAGGAATAAAAGTAAAAGTTAGTGGTAGATTAGGTGGTGTTGAAATAGCTAGAAAAGAATGATATAAAGAAGGAAGAATTCCTCTTCATACTTTAAGAGCTAATATTGATTATGGTTTTTCTGAAGCTTTTACTAATTATGGAGTTATAGGAATAAAAGTTTGAATTTTTAAGGGTGAAATATTAGATAAATATTTTTTAATAAAAAATTTAAATAAATCTAATTTAAATTATATAAAAAAATTGTTAATAAAAAAAAAAAATAATTAAATTTTAATATAATATTATGATTTTACAACCTAAAAGAACTAAATATAAAAAATTACATAAAGGTCGTAATAAAGGTTATTCTAATGATAATAAAGTTAATTTTGGAGATTTTGGAATAAAAGCTATTACTAGAGGTAGTATTACTTCTAGACAAATAGAATCTGCTCGTAAAGTTATTACAAGGTTTGTTAAAAACAATGGTAAAATGTGAATTAGAATATTTCCTGATAAACCAATAACTAAAAAACCTTTAGAAGTTCGTATGGGTAAAGGTAAAGGTAATGTTGAATATTGAGTAGCTGTAGTTAAACCAGGTAAAATATTATATGAAATTTCTGGTGTAAATATTAATGATGCAAAAAAAATATTTAAATTAGCTAGTGCTAAATTGTGTGTTAAAACAGTTTTTGTTTGTAAAGAAGAATCTTTATGAAAATATTAAAATTATATGAAAATAAAAATTTTAATGAGTTAAAAATTGAATTATTTAATTTATATAAAGAATTATTTATATTAAAATCTAAGTTATATTCTAACAAATTAAAAGAAACTCATTTAATTAAATTGTGTAAAAAAAAAATTTGTTTAATAAAAAAAAAAATGAAAATTTAAAATTATGAATAACATTTTAAAAGGTATTGTTTATAAAAAAAATTCTAATAAAACTTTAGTTGTTTTAATAAAAAAAATTATTAAACATAAAATTTATAATAAATATATAAAAAAAAATTATAAAATAAATGTTCATGATAATAATAATATGTGTAAAATTAATGATTATATTGAAATAAGAAAATGTAGACCAATTTCAAAAACTAAATTTTGAATTTTAAATAAAATTTTAATTAAAAGTAAATTATAAATATTATGATACAAGAAAGATCATTATTATTAGTAGCAGATAATTCCGGTGCAAAATTAGTTATGTGTATTAAGGTATTAGGAGGTTCTAAAAAAAAATATGCTAAAATAGGTGATTTAATTAAAGTTGCTGTTAAAGAAGTTATTTCTAAAAGTAAGATTAAAAAAGGTGAAGTTTTAACTGCTATAATAGTAAGAACTAAATATGGTATATCTAGGTTAGATGGTTCTTTTATAAAATTTGACAATAATTATTGTGTTATATTAAATAATACTAATTATTTACCTTTAGGTACTAGAATTTTTGGACCTGTTACAAGAGAATTACGTAATGAAAAATTTATGAAAATTATATCTTTAGCTCCTGAAGTTTTATAAAATATATTTTAAAAATAATAATATTATGTCTAATAAATTTAAAGTTAATGATGAAATATTAATAATTTCTGGTAAAGATAAAGGAAAAATTGGTATTATAAAAAAAGTTTTTTTAAATAAAAATAAAGTTATTATTAATGGTTTAAATATGGTTTATAAACATAAAAAATCTATTCCATCTAAAAATATAATAGGAGGTATTATAAAAAAGGAATCTTGTATTCATATTTCAAATATTAGTCATTTTTGTATAAAAACTAATAAAAGATCTAGAATAGGATTTTGTTTTATTAAAGGTAAGAAATTTCGTTATTTAAAATTAAATAAAATAATAATATAATTATATGAGTAAATTATTTTTTTTATATAAAGATGTTATAATTAATAAATTTATTAAAAAATTTAATTATAGTTCTTTAATGAAAGTACCAAGATTAATTAAAATAGTTATTAATATTGGTTTAAATTATAAATTTTTAGAAAAAAAATATTTTGATATAATATTAAATGATTTAAATTTAATATCATGTCAAAAAGGGATAATAATTAAATGTAAAAAATCTATATCTAATTTTAAAATTAGGTCAGGATTACCTATAGCTTGTAAAGTAACTTTAAGAAGAAAAAATATGTGAAATTTTTTAGATAAATTAATTTTTATTGTTATTCCTAGAATAAGAGATTTTAGAGGTTATTCTAAAAAATCTATTGATAATAATGGTAATTTAAATATTGGAATTAAAGAACATACTATTTTTCCGGAAATTAATTATGAAAATATAAAATTTATGTATGGTATGAATATTTCTATTGTTTTAAATAATTGTAATTTTAATGAATCATTTTATTTATTTAGCAATTTTTCATTTCCATTCCGTAAATAATTTAGGATAATTTATGACTAAAGTTTCTATAATAATGCGTCAAGAAAAAAGAAAGAAGTTAATTAATAAATATTTTAATATTAGATTAAAGTTAAAAAAAATAATATCTAATAATAATACTTCTAATTTAGATAGATGAAGAAGTATTAAAAAATTACAATCTTTACCTAAAGATTCAAGTTATATACGTAGTAGAAATAGATGTAATATTACTGGTAGATCTTATTCATATATAAGAAAATTTGGTTTAAGTAGAATAAAATTTAGGGAATTTGCATCTAAAGGATATATTCCTGGATTAAGAAAATCTAGTTGGTAATTTAAAATTAATTTGAAGGATAAAATTATGAGTATTCAAGATCCTATTAGTGATATGTTGACTAATATAAGAAATGGTCAATTATCTAAAAAAAAAAATATTTTAGTTTTTTATTCTAAAATAAAAGAGTCTATATTAAAAATATTATTAAATGAAGGTTTTATAAAAAATTATAAATTAATATATGATAATAAAATTTTAATATATTTAAAATATTTTTTAAATAATCCCGTAATAAGTAATATTAAAAGAATAAGTAAACCAAGTTTAAGAGTATATAAAAGTTATAATAATATACCAGTTTTAATGTCTGGTTTAGGTATTTTTATTATTTCTACATCTTTAGGTTTATTATCGGATAAACAAGCAAGAAAATTAAAAGTAGGTGGTGAAATTATTTGTTATGTTTTTTAGGATAAAAAATGTCACGTTTAGATAAAAAATTTATATTAGTTAGTAATAATATAGATATAAAAATAAAAAATAATTTTATTTATTGTATAAAAGAAAAAATAATTATTAAATATTTTATACCAAATTATATAGATGTATTATTAAATAATAATAATAAATTAATTAATTTTAGGTTAAATAATAATAATAAAAAAAATATATCTTTGTTAGGAACTTTTATATCTATATTAAATAACACTATTATTGGTTTAAATAAAAAATTTGAAAAAAAATTAATTTTAATAGGTATAGGGTATAAAGCTAGTATTGAAAATAATTTATTATTATTAAATGTTGGATTTTCTCATATTATAAAATATATTATACCAAATGATATTGAAATAATTTGTTCATCTAATACTGAAATAATTATTAGAGGATTTGATAAACAATTAGTAGGACAGGTAGCTGCTAGAATAAGATCATATAAACCTCCTGAAAATTATAGAAAAGGAAAAGGTATACGTTATTTTAATGAAGTTATTCGTATAAAAGAATATAAAAAACAAAGTAAATAATTTATGATTAATAAAAAGTTATTTCGTTTACGTAGATGTAGAAAGTTTCGTTCAATATTAAAATACAAAGATAAATTTCGTTTAGTAGTATACAGATCTTCTAAACATATATATGCACAAATAATTTATATTAAAAATAATAATTCTTTTGTATTTTTATCTGCTTCTACATTAGAAAAAAAATTTAAAAATATTAATGGTGGTAATATATATGCAGCTAAATTAATAGGAAAATTAATAGCTAAAAGATGTTTAAAAAGAAATTTATTAAATGTAGTTTTTGATAGATCTGGTTTTAAATATCATGGAAGAGTTAAATATTTAGCTGATTATGCTCGTAAATATGGTTTATTATTTTAAAATAAATTTAATAGAAATTAATATATGAAAAATAATTTAAATAATGATTTGTTTGAAAAATTAATATTTGTTAATAGAATATCTAAAACAGTTAAAGGTGGTAGAATATTTTCTTTTTCTGCTTTAACTGTTGTAGGTAATAAAAATGGTAGTGTAGGTTTTGGATATGGAAAATCTAAAGAGGTACCAATTGCTATACAAAAATCTATTAATAAATCTAAAAAAAATATGATAAATATTATTTTAAATAAGAGAGGGACAATAAGATATTCTGTTAAAGGAAAATATTTAAGTTCTATAGTATTTATAAAACCTGCATGTGAAGGTACAGGTATAATTGCTAATAAATCTATGAGAGCTATATTTGAAGTAGCAGGAGTTAAAAATATTTTATCAAAATGTTATGGATCTACTAATCCTATTAATGTAGTTAAAGCTACTATGTTAACTTTATCTAAAATGCAATCTCCTTTTTATATTTCTTTAAAAAGAGGTAAAAAATTATCAGATTTATTAAATTAATATATTAATTATATAAATCATTTAAATATTTATTGTAATTTTATAAATTAAATATATTATATAAGTAATATTAAATTTTATTTTTTTTTTAAAAATGTTATTGATAAATAATTTAAAATGTAATAAAAAATCTAGATTAAAATATAAAAGATTAGGTAGAGGAATTGGTACAGGTTTAGGTAAAACTTGTGGTAAAGGTCATAAAGGTCAAAAATCAAGATCTGGTTGTAAAATTAGAAGAGGTTTTGAAGGTGGTCAAACTCCTTTTTATCGTCGTATACCTAAATTTGGTTTTAAAAATTATAATAATAAAAATAATAATTTTGAAGTTCGTTTGTGTGATTTAAATATATTTAAAGATAATGATAAAATTAATTTATATTTATTAAAGAAAAAAAAGATTATACCAATGTATATTAAAACTGTAAAAATAATATTAAATGGTATTTTAAAAAAAAATATTAAAATAATTGATAAAAATATTAAAATTTCTAATGGAGTTAAAAATAAATTAAATTTATCAAATATTAATAATTAAAAATATAGATTTTAAAATAATGAATAATAATAAAAATTTTCTTGGAAATGTATCAAATAATTTAAAAGAGTTTAGGAATAGGTTATTTTTTTTATTTTATAGTATAATTATATTACGTCTAGGTAATTTTATTACTATACCTGGATTATTTAATTATAATATTAAAAATTTATTAAATAATTATAATATTAATTTTATAGATTTTTTAAAATTATTTTCTAGTAATAAATTTATATATTTTTCTATATTTATATTAGGAGTTACACCATATATATCTTCTTCTATAATTATTCAATTATTAATTTTAATTTTTCCATATTTTAAAAATTTATCTAAAGAAAATATTAATGGTAAATTAATAATTAATAAATATATTAAATATTTAACTTTTTTTTTATCAATTTTTCAATCTATATTATTTTCTTCAATGTTTTTAAAAATTAATTATATTAATAATATATTAATTAATAAATTTTTATTTTTTATAATATCTGTTACTAGTTTAGTTACTAGTACTATGTTTTTGATGTGATTAGGTGAACAAATAACTGATAAGGGATTAGGTAATGGTATATCTATAATTATTTTTATTGGAATTATATCTAATTTACCTAATTTTTTTTTTAATATATTTAAATTATATAAATTAAATTATACTTTTTTTTTAAAATTATTGTTTTTATTTATTATTTTATTTTTTTTTATTTTTTTTATAGTTTTAGTTGAAATAGCGCAAAGAAAAATATTAATACAATATGCTATTAAAGGTTATCAAAATAATAGGTATTCTTTTTTTTTAAATCCAAATGATACATATTTACCTTTTAAAATTAATATAGCAGGTGTTATACCTTCTATATTTGCTTCTAGTATAATGTTTTTTCCATCAATGTTATTTATATGATTAAAAGATAATTTTAATTTTTATTATTTAAATTATTTTACTAATTTATTTTTCATTAAATATTTTATTTATTTATTTATTTATTTATTTTTAATAACATTTTTTTGTTTTTTTTATACTTTATTAATTTTTAATCCATTTGATATATCTGAAAATTTAAAAAAAACTGGTGCTTATATACCTAATGTAAGACCAGGTTTATTTACTACTAATTTTATTAAAAAGATTGTTTTTCGTTTAACTTTATTTAATTCAATTTATATGTGTATGGTATGTATAATGCCTGATTTTATAAGTGAAATTATAAAAATAAATTTTAATTTAAGTGGAACATCTTTATTAATAATAGTTGTTATTATAATAGATTTAATTAATCAAATACAAACTTTATTTTTATCAAATAAATATTTATCTATTTTAAATAAAATTAATTTTTAATTTTTTTATTAAAATTATATGAAAGTTAGAGCATCAGTTAAAAAAATTTGTTGTCATTGTAAAATTGTTAAAAGGAATAGAATTATTAGAATAGTTTGTAAAAATAATTCTAAACATAAACAACGTCAAGGTTAATAACATTTTTTAGGAGATTATTTTATATGGTAAGAATTGCAGGTGTTAATATACCCGATAATAAATATATAATTATATCATTAACATATATTTATGGTATAGGAAGATCTATTTCTAAAAAAATTTGTGATGATTTGAAATTAAATTATTTTACTTTAGTAAAAAATTTTAGTGATAAAGATCTAGATTTAATAAGAAAAAAAGTATTTAATTATACAGTTGAAGGTGATTTAAAAAGATTTAATATGTTAAATATTAAAAGACTTATAGATATTAATTGTTATAGAGGATTACGTCATAAAAAAAAATTACCTGTAAGAGGTCAAAGAACAAAAACTAATTCTAAAACTTGTAAAAAAAATCGTAAATATATTAAATAATTATTTTATATGATTAAAAAGAATAAGAATATAAAGAAAATAAAAAAAATAAAAAGAAATATTATTAATGGTATAGTATATATAAATGCTTCTTTTAATAATACTATTATTACTTTAACAGATTTATCAGGTAATGTTTTAGGTTGAACAACTTCTGGTAGTTCTGGTTTTAAAGGTTCTAGAAAATCTACTCCTTTTGCAGCTCAAATAGCAGCTGAAAAGTGTTCTATTATAATAAAGAATTATGGAATTAAAAATTTGGATGTTAAAATTAGTGGTCCAGGTCCAGGTAGAGAATCTAGTATTAGAGCATTAAATAATGCTGGTTTTAATATTATTAATATAATAGATATAACTCCTATACCTCATAATGGATGTCGTCCTTCTAAAAAAAGAAGAGTTTAATATTGTTTAAAAAAAAAATATATGTCTAAATATATAGGTCCTAAATTAAAATTAAGTAGAAGAGAAAATAGTGATTTATTTTTAAAATCTAATTTACGTGATATAAAAGATAAATGTAAAATAGATCGTTTACCTGGTCAACATTATTATAAAAAATCAAGAATATCTGATTATGGTATTCAATTAAGAGAGAAACAAAAATTAAAAAGAATTTATGGTATTTTAGAAAAGCAATTAGTTAATTATTATTATAAATCAGTTGGATGTAAAGGTAATACAGGAGATATATTATTAAAATATTTAGAAAGAAGATTAGATAATGTTGTTTATAGAATGGGATTTGCTGTTACAAGAGCAGAAGCTAGACAATTAATTAGTCATAAATCTATATTAATAAATAATAATATTGTAAATATTCCATCTTATTTAGTTAATTGTAATGATATTATTAAAATTAGAAATAAATCTAAAAATCAATTAAGGATTAAAAATTCTTTAGATTTGTTAAATAAAAGAGAAATTCCTAATTGAATAGATTTAAATATTAAAAAAATGGAAGGTATATTTAAATTTATACCTGAACGTTCTATGATTTTATTTGATATTAAAGAATATTTAATATTAGAATTTTATTCAAAATAAATATAATTATGTTTAATTTTCCTTATAAATTTTTAAAACCTAAAATTATTAAAATAGATAAAATAAATTCTAAAAATTCTTCTATTATATTAGAACCTTTAGAAAAAGGTTTTGGTCATACTATAGGGAATTCTTTAAGGCGTATATTATTATCTTCTATACCAGGTTATTGTATAACAGAGGTTGAAATTAATGGAATTTTACATGAATATGATATTAAAGAAGGTATATTAGAAGATGTAAATGAAATTATATTAAATTTAAAAAATATAAGTTTAAGAATTAATAGTGATAAAAAATTTATTTTTCTTTATTTAAAAAAAAAAGGTTTAGGTCCAGTTTTATCTTCTCATATTATTGATAATGAGGATATATTTATATTTAATAAAGATCATGTTATTTGTAATATAACAAATAATGAAGTTTTTATAGAAATGAAAATTAAAGTTGAATTAGGTATAGGTTATATTTCTTCTTTAAATAGAAAAATAGAATTTAAAAAAAAAGATAATTTGTTAATTGGAAGGTTGTTTATAGATTCTTTTTTTTCTCCTATAGAACGTGTTTCTTATAGAGTTGAATCAGCTAGAGTTAAAAACAGAGCTGATTTAGATAAATTAATTTTAAATATAGAAACTAATGGTACAATAGAACCTGAGTTAGCAGTTCGTAAGGCTTCTACTATATTATATAATCAATTAAAAACTTTTATAGAATTAAAAGATAGTACTTTAGATAAAAAAAATAAAAAAAAAATAAAATTTGATCCTATTTTATTATCATCTATAGATGATTTAGAACTTACTGTTAGATCAGCTAATTGTTTAAAATCTAAAGAAATATATTATATAGGAGATTTAATACAAAAGACAGAATCTAATTTATTAAAAATACCTAATTTAGGTAAAAAATCTTTAAATGAAATTAAAAATATTTTATTATCTAAAAATTTAAAACTTGGTACTAATTTAAAAAATTGACCTCCATCTGATATTAAATAAATTTTTTTAAATAAATTATTGGTGTATTTATGCGTCATAAAAAAATTGGTCGTAAATTAAATAGAAATAGTAGTCATAGAAATTCTATGTTTAAAAATATGATTATATCATTAATACGTTATGAAATTATAAAAACTACTATTTTTAAAGCTAAAGAATTAAGAAGAAAGTTTGATCCTTTATTAAATATTGCAAAAAATAATAATTTACATAATAGAAGATTATTAATTTCTAAAATAGGTAATAATGAAGCTATTAATAAATTATTTTTTAATTTAGCAATAAAATTTAAGAATTATAAAGGTGGTTATTTAAGAATATTAAAATGTGGATTTAGAAAAGGTGATTGTTCTCCTATGGCTTATGTAGAAATAATTAATAGAAATATAATTTAGTTAATATTATTATATTTTAATTTTATTAATATTTATTAAAATGATTACTTTTCAAAATTTAATTTTAAAATTATCTGAATATTGATCTAGTTTAGGTAGTTGTATAGTTCAACCTATAGATATAGAAATAGGAGCTGCAACTTTTCATCCTATAACATTTTTTAATTCTATTAGTAATAATAATATATTTTATAATTATATACAATTATGTAAAAGACCTATTGATTCTAAATTTAATAACAAATTTTCTTTTAAATTACAGCAATATTATCAATATCAGGTTATTTTAAAACCTTCTTTAAATAATATTCAAGATATGTATATTAATTCTTTAAAATATTTAGGTTTAGATATTAGTAAATATGAAATAAAATTTATTGAAGATAATTGAGAAAATCCAACTTTAGGAGCTTATGGATATGGATGAGAAGTTTGATTAAATGGTTTAGAAATTACTCAATTTACATATTTTCAAAAAATTGCTAATATTAATTGTTTACCTGTTATGGTAGAAATAGCATATGGTTTAGAAAGATTATGTTTATTTTTACAAAATGTTTTTAGTATTAGTAATTTAATATGAAGTGATTTGAATGGTAAAATAATAAAATATATAGATATATTTAATAATATAGAATTAGATAAATCTAAATATAATTTATATTATTCAGATAATATATTTTTATTAAATTGTATTAATAATTATGAAAAAGAATCTTTAAGATTATTAAAATTAAAGAATCCTTTAATATTTGTTTCTTATGAATATGCTTTAAAATTAGTTAATTATTTTAATTTATTAGATGCTAAAAATTATTTATCTGATATTGAAAGAAAAAGATATATTTTAAAAATAAGAAGTTTATTTTGTAAAATAGCTAAATGTAGTATTAGATTAAATAAATTTTTTTTTTAAATATTATGAAAAATATAGGAACATTATTAATAGAAATAGGTACTGAAGAATTACCTATATATAATTTAAAAAATATAGGAAAAGATTTTATAAAATATGTTAGTGAATATTTAAATTTAAATAATTTTAAATTTTCTAAAATAAAATATTTTATTAGTTTAAGAAGAATATCATGTTTAGTTTTTAAATTAAATTATAATCAAAAATTAACTATTAAATATAATAAAATATATGGACCTTCTATTTTATTAGATAAAATTAATTATAATATTAAAATAATTAATATTTGATGTAAAAATAATAATTTAAAAAAAAAGGATATTTTTTTTATAGATAAAGATAATAAAAGATTTTTTTATTATAAAAAGTATATAAAATCTAAAAATATTTCTTATTTTATTAAAAAATTTTTATTTATTATTTTATCTAGATTAAAAAAAAATCGTATTTTTATGAAATGAGGAATAAATAATTTTAGTTTTATAAGACCTGTAAATAATATTTGTATATTATTTAATGATAAAATTATAAATTTATGTTTATTTGGTATTAAATCTAGTAATTTTATTAGATCTCATAAATTTTTAAATAATAATATTTTTATAAAGTTAGATAATTCTAATAATTATTTAAATATTTTAAAGGAAAAATGTAATGTAATAGTAGATTATAATAAACGTAAAAAGATTATAATTAAAAATATTAATATATTATTTTCTAAATTAAATATTTTATTTAGAAATTATAATAATAATTATATTAATAGAATTGTTTCTTTGGTTGAATGACCATTAGTTAAAATAGCAAAATTTAATAAAAATTATTTATTTTTACCTAAAGATTTAATAATTCTAATATTAGAAAATCAAAATTGTTTTTATATACTTGATAATTTAGGTAATTTAATTAATAAATTTATTATTGTTTTAGATATTAATAAAAAATATTATAAAAATATATTATTTAATTATATTAGAATTATAGAATCTAAATTAAATGATGCTTTTTTTTTATTATTAAAGGATATTAAATTTCCATTAATTAGTAATTTAAATAAATTAAATAATTTAATTTTTCATAAATATCTTGGTAATTATTTAAATAAAGTTAAAAGAATTTTTTATATTTCTAAATATTTATTTAATATTTTAAATTTAAAAATTAATTTAAATTTATTAAATATTTCTATAATTTTATGTAAATGTGATTTAGTAACTAATTTATATAAGGAATTTAATATGTTAAAAGGATATATAGGTATGTATTATTATAATTTAGATAATAATAATAATGATATTTCTTTAATTATTAAAGAACATTATTATCCTATATGTTTTAATAATTATATTTCTAATAATATTTATAGTAATTTAATATCTTTATGTGATAAATTTGATACTTTAATTGGTATATCTTTACTAAAAAATTGTTTTTTTTTAAAGAAAAGTAATGATCCTTATGGATTAAGAAGATTATGTTTATCAATTATAAAAATAGTTATATATAAAAATTTATATTTTAATTTTAAATATTTAATTAAATATATAATAAAGTTATTTAATTTTAATTTAAATAATAGTAATTATTTAGTTGATTATATTGTTAAATTTATTTTAAAACGTTGTTTAATTTATTTTATTAATTTAAATTATGAAAAAAAATTAATCATTTCTTTAATTAATATTAAAATTTATAATATATTAGAA
The DNA here is from genome assembly GCA_036689385.1 of Candidatus Stammera capleta. Lineage (GTDB taxonomy): Bacteria > Pseudomonadota > Gammaproteobacteria > Enterobacterales > Enterobacteriaceae > Stammera > Stammera capleta_AI. Next base: position 59,900 of record CP144810.1, read on the forward strand.
ATTAAAAATAGAATGGATTTTATTATAAATTTTAAAAATAAAAAATTAAAAGATTTTAATTATATTTTAAATATTAATAAAAGATTAAAGAATATTATTAAAAATAATATTAAATTTAAAAAAGTTAAATTAAATAAATATTTTATGATTAAAAATGATTTTAATTTTTTAAATGATTATAAATATTTTAAAGTAAATTCTTATAAATTTATTTATAATAAAAAATATAAATTATTATTTAATTTATATTATAATTTTTGTTTTAAAATTGATAATTATTTAAATAATAATAGAATATTTGTTTTAGATAATATTAATTTAACTAAATTTAGATTAAGTTTATTAAATAATATTTTTTTAATATTTTTAGATTTTATTGATTTTAATAATTTATTATAATTATTTTATTATTATTCCTCCTCCTATACATATATTTTTTTTATATAAAACTGCTGATTGTCCAGGTGTAATAGCAAATATTTTTTTTTTTAATTTTATTTTTGCATTTTTTTTATTTATAAATATTATTTTACATTTTATAGATTTTTGTTGATATCTAGTTTTTACTTTACATTTAAAATTTTTTATTTTTTTAAATTTATTTATAAAATGTATTTTTTTAATATAAAAAAATTTTTTATATAATTTTTTATTATTTTTTTTACAAACAAATAAATTATTATTTTTTTTGTTTTTTTTAATTACATATAAAGGATATTTATTATTTTTAGTTTTTATATTTTTTCTTTGACCTATAGTATATAAAAATAATCCATTATGTTTTCCTATTTTTTTTTTATTTTCTAATTGAATTATATTACCTTTTTTTTTTTTTATGAATTTAATTATAAATAATTTAAATTTTTTTTTTCCTATAAAACATATTCCTGTAGAATCTTTTTTTAAAGCATTAAATAATTTTAAATTTTTAGCTATTTTTCTTATGTTTTTTTTTTTATAATTTCCTAATGGAAATATACATTTTGATAATTGTTTTTGTTTTATATTATATAAAAAATAACTTTGATCTTTTTTTTTATCTTTTCCTTTTAATAAATAAAATTTATTATTTTTATAATATTTTCTTACATAATGTCCTGTTGATATAAAGTCATATTTTAATATTTTTATTGAAAAATATATAAATAAATTAAATTTTATTTCTTTATTACATAAAATATCTGGATTTGGAGTATTATTATTTTTTAATTCTTTTATAAATTTTATAAATACTTTGTTTCAATATTCATATGAAAAATCTATTTTTATTAATTTTACTTTAAATATTTTACATATTTTTTTACAATCTTTTAAATCTTTTATACAATTATTAGATTCTCAACATTTTATAAATACACATTTTATTTTATATCCTAATTTTTTTAATATTCATATTGTTATTGTAGAATCTACTCCTCCTGATAATGCTACTATTATTTTATAAATTTTTATTATTTTTTTTTTCATGATTTAATTTATTTTAATTTTTTAATATTTTTATTTAAAATATTTTAATTATATTATATTATATTATAATTATGATATTTATTTTATAGTTTTATGTTAAATATTAATCCTACTTCAACTAATAGTTGAAAATTATTATTAAATCACTTTAATAATATTAAGAATATAAAAATTATTGATTTTTTTAAAGAAGATAATAAAAGGTTTAAAAATTTTTCTATTTTTTATAAAAATTTAATATTATTAGATTTTTCTAAAAATTTAATAAATAAAAAAACTATAAAATTATTTATAGATTTTTTTAATGAAATAAAATTAAAAAATTATATTTTAGCAATATTGAAAGGTAAAAAATTAAATATAACAGAAAATAAAATTATATCTAATTTTTTATTAAGAGATATAGATAATTATTTTTTAAAAAATAAATATTTTAATAAAGATTTATTATTAGAAAAAAAAAATATAGATATTAATTTAATTAAAATAGAAAAATTTACTAATAATATTTTAAATAATATTTGATTAAGTTTTAATAATAAAAAAATTTTTAATATAGTTAATATAGGTATAGGAGGTTCAGATTTAGGACCTAGAATGATTATTAAATCTTTATATTTATATAGAAACAAAAAAATAAAGTCTTTTTTTGTTTCTAATTTAGATATTAATGACATAAATAATGTTTTAAATTTGATTTCTCCAGAAAATACTATTTTTATAATTTGTTCTAAGACTTTTAAAACTCAAGAAACTTTATTAAATGCTAAAATAGCTCGTGATTGAATATTAAATTTTTATAAAAATAATATATTATCATTAAATAATCATTTTATTTTAGTTACTAGTAATTTTAATGAAGCTATTAAATTTGGTGTTAATAAGAATAATATATTTTTAGTACCAGATTGAGTAGGTGGTAGATATTCTTTTTGTTCTTCTTTTGGTTTATCTATTTCTTTATCAATAGGATTTAAAAATTTTAAAAAAATTTTAAAAGGATGTAATGATTTAGATAAACATTTTTTTTTTACTAGATATGAAAATAATATTCCTATATTATTATCTATAATAAGTATTTGATATAATAATTTTTTTAATTTTAATAATGAATTAATAATGGTTTATAATGAATCTATGTCATTATTTCCTTATTATTTACAACAATTGTTTATGGAATCTAATGGTAAATGTATTGATAAAAATAATAATATTATTAATAACTATAATACCTCTCCTATTTTATTAGGTGGTTTAGGAACTTTAAGTCAACATTCTTTTTTTCAATTATTACATCAGGGTACTTATACTATTCCTTGTGATTTTATAATAGAATGTGATTATAGAAATAATAATAATTTATATAATAGTTATTTTAAATTATTTTCTAATTTAATATCTCAATCTCAATCTTTAGCTTTTGGAGATAATATTTTTAAATATAATAATAATTTAAATTTTAAAAAAGTTTTAGGTAATAAACCAAATAATGTTTTTTTAATTAAAAAAATTAATCCATATATACTAGGTTCTTTAATATCTATATATGAATATAAAGTTTTTATACAAGGTATATTTTGAAATATTTGTAGTTATGATCAATGAGGTGTAGAATTAGGTAAAAAATCATCTAATATTATATATTCTTTATTTTTTAAAAAAAATAAAAAAGATATTAATAATTTTTTTTTAGATAATTCTACTTTAAATTTAATTAAATATTTTAAAAATTTTAATAAATAATAGGTTAAATATGATTTGTGCTAATATAAAATCTTCAAAAAAAAGAATATTAATAAATAAGTTTAGAAATAAAATTAATAAAAGTAAAAAGTCTATTATTAAAACATATATTAAAAAAGTAAAATTTTACATAAATAATAAAAATAAAATTAAAGCTATTAATTTTTATTATATTTTACAATCTATTTTGGATAAATTTAGTTGTAAAGGATATATAAATTTAAATAAAGCTTCTAGATATAAATCTAATTTATTTAAGCTAATTAATAAATTAGATAATTAATTTTTTATAATTTATTTATTTTTTTATATATTTAAATATTTTGTATATTTTAATAAAATTATTTATATTTAATTTATTAATTCTTTTATTTTTAATTTTAAATATTTTTAATTTTTTTATATATACTAAATTTTTAATATTATTATATAATTTTTTATTTTTTCTTTTAAAACAATTATTTAATATATGATTTAATATTTTAAATTTTTTTTTTTTAAATTTTTTTTTTGGAATTAACTTTATTAATGATGAATTAATTTTAGGTTTAGGAAAAAAATTATTTTTATTTATATTTTTAATTATTTTAATTTTAAAATATATTTGAAAAATTACACTTAATTTACAATATTTTTTATCTTTTGGTTTTGATATTAATGATATTGCTAATTCTTGTTGAACCATTAAGTGTATATCTTTTATATATTTTATGTTATTTAATAATTTAAATAATATTTTTGATGTTATGTAATATGGTATATTTCCATATATTCTTAATTTTTTTTTTGATATTTTTTTAAAATTTATTTTTAATATATTTTTATTTAATATTTTTATTTTTTTTTTTATTTTTTTAGGTGTTTTTTTAATTAAATATTTATCTATTTCTATAGCAATAATATTTTTACTATATTTTAATATTTTTTTTGTTAAATTTCCAATTCCACTTCCTATTTCTAGTAAAAAATGTTTTTTTTTAGGTTTTATTATTTTGGATATTTTGTATAATATTTTTTTATTAATTAAAAAATTTTGTCCTAAATATTTTTTATATATTATCATATTTAATTTTATTATTTTTATATTTATTTATTTATTTTTAAATATAATATTTTATTAATAAATTTAATTTTTATATAAATTTTCTTATTTCTCCATTTTTATTTATATTTTTAAAACATCTTTTACATATTTTATTATTTATTAAAAATTTATTATAGTGCCAACATCTTAAACATTTTTTTCCATTATATTTTTTACATTTTATTTTAAAAAAGAAATTATTTATATTATTTATTTTTATTATTTTTAATTTAGATGTTATAAAAAAAAATTTTAATTCTGATTTCATAATTTTTATTTTATTATAAAATTTATTATTTATATATATAATTATTTTTGTTTCTAAAGATGTTTTAATTATTTTTTTTTCTTTTTTATTTTCTATTATTTTATTAAATTTATTTTTTATTAAAAGTAATTTATTTCATATATTTTTATGTATTTCTTTTTTATTTATTTTAAATTTATTTTTTTTATTTTTTTTAGTTAAATATATACATTTTTTTTTATTTAAAAATTTTCATATTTCTTCTGAAGTAAATGGTATAATTGGAGTTATTCATTTTATTGTTATTTGTAATAGTATATATAATGTTGTTTGTACACTATTTACTGGGGTAGTGTTTTTTTTAATTATATATTTTCTATCTTTAATAATATCAAAATATATTGAACTTAAATAATAATTAAAAAATTTATTAATTTTTTTTATTATTTTATAAAATTTTAATTTTTCAAATAAATTTTTTATATTTTTATTATATTTATTAGCTTTATATATTATTCATTTATCTATTAATATCATTTTTTTTTTTTTTATAAAATTTATTTTATTATTATATTCGTTTAAATTTGATATTATAAATTTAAATGTATTTCTAATTTTTCTATATAATTCTATAGTTCTTAATATTATTTCATTTGATATATTTATATTTTTATAAAAATTATTACATGATATTCATAGTCTTATTATATCTGATCCATATTTATTTATTATTTGTTTTGGTTCGATATAATTTTTCAATGATTTAGACATTTTATTTCCATTTTTATCTAAAATAAATCCATGACTTACTATTTTTTTATATTTTATTTTTTTATTTAATGCTGTATTTATAATTAATGATGACATAAATCATCCTCTATACTGATCATGTCCTTCTATTATTAAATCTATATTATTTATTTTTTTATTTATTGTAAAAATAGTTGATCCTGATTCAAATCATACATCTAATATATCTTTAACTTTTTTATAATTTTTATATTCTTTTATTAATTTTTTAATTTTTATATCTAATCAATAATTAGGTCCATATTTTTCAATTTTTTTTGATATTTTTTTTATTAAGTTATATGTATTAGGATGTATTTTTTTATTTTTTTTATTTATTAAAATAGTTATTGGTGTTCCTCAAAATCTTTGTCTAGATATACATCAATTTGGTCTTTCTATTATCATTTTTTTTATTTTATTATATCCTCATTTAGGTCTTCATTTTATTTTTTTAATATTTAATATTAATTTTTTTTTTAATTTTTTGTTTAATTTTATAAATCATTGTTGTGTTGATCTTATTATTGTTTTAGATTTATGTCTTCAACAAATTGGACTTTTATGTATAATATTTTCTTTTAATAATATATATTTTTTAATATTTTTTATTATTATTTTTATTCCTTTTTCTATTTTTTTATTTTTTAATTCTTTAATAAATTTATATTTGTTAAATTTTCCATTTTTATTTATAATGTTTTTTCCTTTTATTTTGTTTATTTTACATATTTCAAAATCTTGTTCTCCATGTTTTTTAGATAAATGTACTATTCCAGTACCTATTTTTTTATCTATATATTTATTATTTACTATATAAAGTTTTTTTTTAGATATTGGATGATAATATTTTTTATTTATTAATTCTTTACCTTTAATTTCTTTTATAATATTTAATTTTATATTTAATTTTTTACATATATTTTTTGATCTATTTTTTAATATTATAAATATATTATTTTTATTTCCTATTAATAAGTATTTATATTTATTATTTATTGATATTGCATTATTTTCTGGAATTGTTCATGGAGTAGTAGTTCATATAATTAATTTGATATTTTTATATTTATTTTTATTTTTTATATTTAATTTATTTATAATTTTTTTTTTTTTATGTAATTTAAAGTATATATATAAAGAATTTGATTTTATTTTTTTATATTCTATTTCTGATTCAGATAATGATGATTTACAATTTATACATCAATTTATTGGTTTTTTATCTCTTATTATTAATTTTTTTTTTATTAATTTATTTAATATTTTTATAGTATTAGAAATTGTTTTATAGTTTGAAGTTTTATAATAATTATTTCAATTAGCAAATATTCCTAATCTAATAAATTCTTTTTTTTGTATATTAATTTGTTTTTTAATATATTTTTTGCATTTTTTTTTAAATTTTTTTATATTTTTTATATTATTTAATTTTATATTTTTTTTTTTTTGTATTTCTAATTCTATTGGTAATCCATGACAATCCCAACCTGGTATATATGATATATTATAATTATTTAATATTTTATATTTTAATATTATATCTTTTATTATTTTATTTAATGAATGACCTAAATGTATTTTTCCATTAGCAAATGGTGGTCCATCATGTATTATAAATTTTTTATTTTTTTTATTTTTATTTTTTATTTTATTATATATATTTTTTTTTATTCATTCTTTTATTATTTTAGGTTCTTTATTAGTTAAATTCCCCCTCATAGGAAATTTATTATCTGGTAAATTAATTGTATTTTTATAATTTATTTTTTTATTTTTCATATATTTTATTAATTAAAATATTTATATATTTATTTTAACATTTTATATTATATTTTTTTTTATATTTTATTTATTTTTTTTTTAAGATAGTTGATATTTATAATTATGAACATATAAATTATATGTATTAAATATTAAAATTAATAGGATATTAAAATGAATAAAATTATTGGTATAGATTTAGGTACTACTAATTCTTGTGTAGCTGTAATGGAAGGAAATAAATATAAAGTAATAGAAAATTCAGAAGGTGATCGTACAACTCCATCAGTTGTTGCTTATACTGAAGATAATGAAATTTTAGTAGGTCAACCTGCAAAAAGACAATCTATTACAAATCCTAAAAATACTTTTTTTGCTATAAAAAGGTTAATAGGTCGTAAATTTAATGATTCTGAAGTTCAAAAAGATGTTAAAATTATGCCATATAAAATAGTTTCTTCTAATAATGGTGATGCTTGAATACAATTAAATAATACTAAAATAGCTCCTCCTCAAATTTCAGCAGAAATATTAAAAAAAATGAAAAAAACTGCAGAAGATTATTTAGGTTATGAAGTTAAAGAAGCAGTTATAACAGTACCTGCTTATTTTAATGATGTTCAACGTCAAGCTACTAAAGATGCTGGAAAAATAGCTGGTTTGAGTGTTAAAAGAATTATAAATGAACCTACAGCAGCAGCCTTAGCATATGGATTAGATAAATCAAAAAAAAATAATATTATAGCTGTATATGATTTAGGTGGAGGTACTTTTGATATTTCTATCATTGAAATAGATAATGTAGATGGAGAAAAAACTTTTGAAGTATTATCTACTAATGGTGATACACATTTAGGTGGAGAAGATTTTGATAATGAAATAATAAATTATTTAGTTTTAGAATTTAAAAAAGATTATAATATAGATTTATCTAATGATTCTTTAGCTATGCAAAGATTAAAAGATTCTTCTGAAAAAGCTAAAATAGAATTATCTTCATCAAAACAAACTGAAATTAATTTACCTTATATTACAGCAGATAAATCTGGACCTAAGCATTTAAATATTAAGTTAACTAGAGCTAAATTAGAATCATTAGTAGAAAATTTAATAATTAAATCTATTGATCCTGTTAAAAAAGCATTAAAAGATGCTGATTTAGGTATTAAAGATATAAATGAAATAATATTAGTTGGTGGTCAAACTAGAATGCCTTTAGTTCAAAAAAAAGTAGCTGAATTTTTTGAAAAAAATCCTAAAAAAGATGTTAATCCTGATGAAGCAGTTGCAATTGGTGCTGCAGTACAAGGTGGAGTATTATCAGGTGATGTTAAGGATGTTTTATTATTAGATGTTACTCCATTATCTTTAGGTATTGAAACTATGGGAGGAGTAATGACAACATTAATTAATAAAAATACAACTATTCCTACTAAACATAGTCAAATTTTTTCTACTGCTGAAGATAATCAATCAGCTGTTACAGTTCATGTATTACAAGGTGAACGTAAAATAGCTAAAGATAATAAATCTTTAGGTCAATTTAATTTAGATGGTATACAATCTGCTCCTAGAGGTGTTCCACAAATTGAAGTTACATTTGATATAGATTCTGATGGAATTTTACATGTATCAGCTAAAGATAAAAATACAGGTAAAGAACAAAAAATAGTAATTAAAGCTTCTTCAGGATTAGATGATAATGAAATACAAAAGATGATTAAAGATGCTGAATTAAATTCAGAAACTGATCGTAAATTTGAAGAATTAATTCAAGTTAAAAATCAAGCTGATCATTTAATACATACTACTAGAAAACAGATTGATGAAGTTAAAGATAAAATATCATTAGAAGATAAGAATAAATTAGAATCTTTATTATTAAATTTAGAGAATGCTTGTAAAAGTAATGATAAAAATAAAATAGATAATTGTATGCAAGATATAATTCAATTATCAAGTAGATTTTCTCAACATGATTCATCAAATAATAATAGTGATTCTGTTGTTGATGGTGAATATGAAGAAGTTAATAAAAAAAATAATAAATAATTAATATATAAAAGGTATATATGGAAAAAAAAGATTATTATCAAGTTTTAGGTATATCTAAAAATGCTAATAAGTCTGATATTAAAAGAGCATATAGAAAGTTAGCTATTAAATATCACCCTGATAGAAATCAGGGTAATAAAATTTTTGAAGAGAAATTTAAAGAGGTAAAGGAAGCTTATGAAGTTTTAATAGATGATAAAAGAAGATCTGTTTATGATAAATATGGTAATAGTTTTGGTGATAGTGATTTTGTTTCTGAATTTACTACATCAAGTGATTTTAATGATATTTTTGGAGATGTTTTTGGAGATATATTTGGTGTTAAAAAAAATAAAAAAAATAATAAAAAAGGTTCTGATATAGAATATGATTTATATATTGAATTGGAAGATGTATTAAATGGTACATCTAAAAATATTAAAATAAATGTTATACAAAAGTGTAGTTTATGTAATGGTACTGGTTGTAGATCTGGATTTAATAAAACTATATGTAAAATTTGTAAAGGATCAGGAAATTTAAGAATAAAACAGGGTTTTTTTACAGTTCAACAAACTTGTCCTAATTGTAATGGAGAACGTTATATAATAAATAATCCTTGTTATATATGTAAAGGAGAAGGTATAGAAAAAGCTTCTAAAGATATAATAGTTAAAATACCTTTAGGTATTAGTAATAATGATCGTATAAGATTAGTAGGTAAAGGTAATTGTTCTAGTTTTGGTAAAAATCCAGGAGATTTATATATTCGTATAAAAATTAATAAACATAATATATTTAGTAGAAAAGGTAATGATTTATATTGTAAAATACCTATTAGTTTTTCTATTGCTGCTTTAGGAGGAAAATTAAAAATTCCAACTCTATTAGGAAATGTAATTTTAAAAATACCTCCTGAAACACAAACAGGTACTGTATTTATAATTAAAAATAGAGGTATTAAATCTTTAAAGAGAAATGTTTTAGGTAATTTATTTTGTAAAGTTTATGTTGAAACACCAGTTAATCTTGATAAGAATCAAAAGAAGATTTTATATAATTTAAATAATAGTTTAAATAATAATAATAATTTTAAAGTAAATAATCCTAAATCTAAAAATTTTTTAGAAAAAGTAAAAATTTTTTTTAAAAATTTAACTAAATAATATTATTTATATATAGGATATTTTTTACATATTTTAATTATTTTTTTTTTTATTTTATTTATTTTATTTTTATTATTTATATTATTTAATAATTTACATATTAATTTAGCTATATATGATGATGTTTTTTCTTTTATTCCTCTTTTTGTTATACAAGATGTACCTATTCTTATTCCAGATGTTATTATAGAATTTTTTTTATCATCTGGAATATAATTTTTATTTACTATAATATTAGCTTTATTTAAAAATTTTTCTGCTATATTTCCTGTTATTTTTTTATTATTTAAATTTATTACAAATAAATGTGTTTCTGTAGTATTAGATACTATTTTAAATTTATTTTTTTTAAATTGATTACACATTGATATAGAATTTTTTAATATTTGTTTTTGATATATTTTAAATTTTTTACTTAAAGCTTCTTTAAAACATATAGCTTTAGCTGCTATTATATGCATTAATGGTCCTCCTTGTGTTTGAGGAAATATTGAATAATTTATTTTTTTATATATTGATTTATTATTTGATAATATTATTCCTCCTCTTGGTCCTGATAATGTTTTATGTGTTGTAGTAGTTACTATATGTGCATATTTTATAGGATTAGGATATAATTTAGCAGCTATTAATCCTGATATATGTGATATATCTGCTAATAAATAACTTTTATTTAAATTTGCTATTTTTCTAAATTTTTTTCAGTTACATATTTTAGAGAAAGAAGAAAATCCTGCTATTATTAATTTAGGTTTATATTTTAATGCTAATTTTTTTATATTTTTATAATCTATTTCTTCTTTTTTATTAAGGCCATAATATTTACATTTATACATTTTACTTGATATATTTATTTTTGATCCATGGCTTATATGACCTCCATGTGTTAATTTCATAGATAAAATAGTATCTCCTATATTTAATATTGAATTATATGCAGCTAAATTTGCTTGTGAACCTGAATGTGGTTGAACATTTACATATTTAGCTTTAAATAATTTTTTTGCTCTTTTTATTGCTATATATTCTATTTTATCTATATATTTACATCCTTCATAGTATCTTTTTTTATAATATCCTTCTGCATATTTATTAGTTAAAATAGATCCTTGAGCTTTTAATATTTTTTTACTTACATAATTTTCTGAAGCAATTAGATTTATAGTATTTTCTTGCTTTTTTTTTTCTAATTTTATTAATTTGAATATTTTATCTTTTTTCATTTTTTATTTTAATTATATATTATTTAATATATTTTAATTTTTTTTTTAAATAATATATAATATATTTTGATTTTGGATATATTATTTTATTATTTTTTTTTTTTATAATATTTAGTAATTTTTTTTTAGTTTGATATTTATTAAATATAATTTTTATATTATTTTTTAATTTATTAAAATATTTTTTTATATTATTTAATTTTTTTTTTTTTTTTTTATTTTTTTTTTTTTTTTAAATAAATAATTATATATTTTTTTTTTTTTTTGTTTTTTTTTTTTATTTTTTGTATTTTTTTTTTTTTTTTTTTTTTTTTAAATATTTTTTTTTTTTTTTTTTTTATTTTTTTAAAATATTTTTTTATTTTATTTAATTTTTTTTTTTTTTTTTTTTATTTTTTTATTATTTTTAAATAAATAATTATATATTTTATTTTTATTATGATATATTATTATATTTATTGTATTTTTATTATTATATTTATTGTAATAATTATATGAAATAATATTTTCTGTTTTTATTTTTAATATTTTTATTTTTTTATATTTAAGTTTAAATATTTTTGATATTATATTACATATTCTAATTCCTATAATACTACCTGGACCTTTATTAAAAGATATTATATTTATTTTTTTTATTTTTATATTATTTTCTTTAATTAATTTTTTTATTAATATTAATATATATTTACTGTTTTGTATTTTTGTATATTTATATTTGTTAAATATTTTTTTTTTGTAATATATTGATATTGAACATAATTCTGTAGAAGAATCTATTGCTAATATATTATATTTATTCATTATTTTTTTATTTTATTTTTTTTTATTATATTTATATATTTTATATTAATAAAAATATTAAATATATTTTTTGTTTTTATTATAAATTATTTATAATTGTTTTAATATTATTTATTATTAATATTATTATATTTATTAAATAGATTAAATAATTTTATGAAAAATTTTTATATAAAATCTGTTAAAGGTATGAAAGATTATTTTAATAATGATATATTAATATATCATTATATAGAAAATATTTTTAAAAAATTAATAGAAAATTATTCTTTTAATGAAGTTAGATTTCCTATTATAGAAAATAGCTTATTATATAATAAAAATTTTTATAATTTAAAGAGTATTAATACTTTTAGTAAAAGAATGTATTCTTTTAATGATAAAAATAATTTAAATTTAAGTTTAAGACCTGAAGGAACAATGAGTTGTGTAAGGATGTATTTAGAAAATAAATTATTTAATTTAAATTGTTTAAATAAATTATGATATATTGGTCCTATGTTTAGATATGAAAACCCTCAAAAGGGTAGATTTAGACAATTTAATCAAATAGGATTAGAAATATTTGGTAGTAATAGTTTAGTTTCTGATTTAGAATTAATTTTAATAATAAATAAATTTTTTAAAATATTAAATATAGATAATTTATTTACTTTAGAAATTAATTCTATAGGATTATTAGAAGATAGAAAAAAATATATTAATTATTTAAATATTAAATTAAAAGAAAATAAATATCTATTTAGAAATTTAAATATAGATAAATTTGATTTTAGTTTATTTAAAAAAATTGATAATAATAATATTAATTATATAAATGTTTTAAAAAAATTTTCTAATATTATGAAATTTATAAATAAAAATTCTTTATATAATTTTAATAATTTATGTAAATATTTAGATAATTTTAATATTAAATATAAAATAAATTTTAATTTAGTTAGAGGTTTAGATTATTATAATGATTTAGTTTTTGAATGAAAATATAATTATTGAAATAATAATAATACAGTATGTGCAGGTGGTAGATATGATTATTTAATAAATAATTTATATAAAGTAGATATTCCAGCTGTAGGTTTATCTTTAGGTTTAGATAGATTAATATTAATGATAAAAAATAATTCTAAACTTTTTAATAATATAAATAAAAAAATTGATATATATATAATATCATATTATAATTTAAAAACTATGTTATTAGGTTTAAATATTGTTGAAAAAATTTTGAATTCTGATTTATATTTTTTAAATATATATCATGATTATTTTTTATATAATAATTTAAGTAAATTAATTTTAAAAGTTATTAAAATGAATTGTAGAATATTAATTATAATAGGAAAAAATGAATTTTTAAAAAAAAATATTATAATTAAAGATTTATATTTTAATAATCAATTTAGTTTTTCAATAAAAAAAAATATTGTTACTTTTATAAGTAATTTATTTAAACTTAATAGTTAATTATTATAATTTTTTTATATAAAATGTATACTATATGTTTGTTAGGAAGATCTAAAATAGGAAAAACTAGTTTATTTAATAAATTTCTTAATTTAAATTTTAATTTAAAATTATATAATTTATTTGATTTTAATTATTGTATAAAAAATTTTAATAATAAATATTTTATATTTATAGATAATATATATATTTATAATAAAATATTAAAAAATAAATTAAATGATATTAGTTATAAAAAGATTTATAATAGATTTTTTTTTAATATTATAAATTGTGATTTTATATTTTTTTTATTAGATTCGTCTATTGGTTTATTAGATGAAGATATTTTTTTATATAATAAAATAATTAAAAAATATAGAAAAAAAACTATTTTAGTTTTAAATAAATATGATTTAATTTATAATTTTAAAAATTTAGATAGTAATAATTTTTTATATAAGTTTTCTTTTTTAAATATTAAAAATATTATTTTTATTTCAACATTATATGATTTTAATATAGATAAATTATTAAATATTTTGTATATTAATGTAATAAAATTAAATAATAATAATTTAAAATTTTTTAATTATTTATTAAAGTATTGTATTAATTTACATAATTATAATTTTTGTAATTTTAATTCTATTAAAAATAATAATAATATAAATAACTTTAAAATAAATATTATTATATTAGGTAAACCTAATGTAGGTAAATCAACTTTATTAAATTCTATTTGTAATGATTATCGTTCTTTTGTATCTAATATAGAAAATATTACTAAAAGTTTTATTATTTGTAATATTATTATAAATAATATTAAATATATTATTTCTGATTCTCCTGGTATAAATAAAAATTTTTTTAATAATAATTATTCTATATATGATTTTAATAAAGATATAAGTTTATTTAATATAATTTTTTTTTTAATTGATATAAATAATGGTTTAACTAAATATGATTTATATTTAATTAATTTTTTTTTAATTAAAGGTAAAATATTATTTATAATATTTAATAAGTGTGAAAATTTAAAAGTTAAAGATAAATTTAAAATTAAAAATTATATAATTAAAAAATATGGTTTTATTAAAAATATATTTATATTTTTTATTTCTGCTTTAAATATTAGTAATAAATTTATATATAAATTATTTAATTTGTCTTATTATAGTTATAAAAATATATTTTTAAAAGATATTAATACATCTAAGATTAATAAAATTTTAAAATTAGCTATTAATAAATTTAATGAAAATAATTATTTTAATAATGTTTTTAAT
The DNA here is from genome assembly GCA_036689385.1 of Candidatus Stammera capleta. GTDB lineage: Bacteria > Pseudomonadota > Gammaproteobacteria > Enterobacterales > Enterobacteriaceae > Stammera > Stammera capleta_AI. The sequence continues at coordinate 74,959 of CP144810.1, forward strand.
TTAAAATATGCCCATATAGGTTGTTATAATCCTTTTACAATAGTTATACATGGTAATAAAATTAAAAATATAAATTATTCTTATAAAAAATATTTAATTAATTTTTTTGTTAAATTTTTAAATTTTTCAAGTTATAATATTAATATTAAATTTAAAGAATCTTTGAATCCTTATAATAAAAAATAAATATTAAAATTTGACAATCGCTATTTTTAAAATAAATAGAGGAAAGTCCGGACTCCATAGGACATAATGCCAGATAACATCTGGAAAAATATTTTATTATTTTATGAAAGTGCAACAGAAAATAACCGCCTATATTTTTATTTAGGTAAGGGTGAAAAAGTATGGTAAAATCATACTATATATTATAGTAATATAATATATGTGTAAACTCCATTAGGAGCAAAGCTAAATTAGATATTGATATATTTTTTATTTTTAAATTTAAAAATAATTAATTATATAAGTCCATATATATATATTTAATATCATGGTAAGCTGCTTGAGCTAATAAGTAATTATTAGTCTAGATCAATGATTGTCTTGTTAAAATTTTAACAAACAGAATCCGGCTTATAAATTTTATATTTATTTATTATAATTGTTTTTTTATTGATTTTATTTATTAATATATATATTATATTTAAAATATTATTTTGAAATTTTATATTATATATTTATTTTATATTTTTATTAATATATATTTAATAAATTTTAAATTTTGTTTTTTTTTTTTAAAAAAAATATATTTAATTATATTTTTTTATATTAAAAAGATATAATTTTAATTATAATTAATTAATAATAAAAATTTTTAATTATGTTAAAAATATTTAATACTATTACTAATAGTAAAGAAAATTTTATTAGTTTTAATAAAGATAAAGTTAATATTTATGTATGTGGTGTTACTACTTCTAATTATATACATATTGGTCATGGTAGAACATTTTATTTTTTTGATATTTTAATTAATTATTTAAAATATTTAGGTTATAATTGTAATTATATAAGAAATATAACTGATATAGATAATAAAATTATATATAATTCTATTAATAATAATATTTCAGTTAAAAAGTTATCAGAGAAAATTATTAATTCTATGTTTTATGATTTTAATAAATTAGGTTTAAATTCTCCTAATTTTGAACCTAAATTAACTAATAATATTAAAAATATAATATTATCTATTATTTATTTATTAAATAATAATTATGCTTATATTTCTAAGAATGGAGATGTTTTATTTTCTTATAATAATTTTTATAATAAATATAGAATTTATTTTTTTAAAAAGAAAAATGATTTTAGTTCAAAAGATTTTGTTTTATGAAAATTAAATAAATATAAAGATATTTATGGATGATATTCACCTTGAGGATTTGGAAGACCTGGATGACATATAGGATGTTCTGTTATTAGTAATTTTTATTTAAATAATATTATAGATATACATGGTGGTGGTTCTGATTTAATTTTTCCTCATCATGAAAATGAATTAATGTTATCTAAATGTTTGTTTGGTAATGATTATTTTATTAAGTATTGAATACATACTGGTTTAGTAATTATAGATGATCATAAAGTTTCTAAATCTAAAGATAATTTTTTTTTATATAAATTATTAAATAAATATTTTCCTGAAATAATAAAATATTATTTAATGTCAAAGCATTATAGAAAAAATTTATATTATAATATTGATAATTTAAATATAGCTAAAAAATCTATTAGTAGATTATATTTATGTTTAAATGATTTAGATTTAAAATTAGTTTTAAATAAAAGTGATATTTTAAATTTAAAATATTTTGATGATATTTTTTTTAATTATATAAATGATGATTTTAATATTCATGGTATTCATAAATTATTATTTAATATGTTATCAGAAATTAATAAATTTAAATATAAAAAATTTTCTTTTGCTTGTAAAATTGGTAAAAGAATGAAATTTTATGCTAATTTTATAGGTTTATTAAAATATAATTCTAAATATTTTTTAACTAAAAGATATTTATTTAAAAAAAAAAATTATATTTATTTATTAAAGAAAATAAATTATTTAATTGAAAAAAGAAATATTGAACGTAAAAAATATAATTGAAAAGAAGCTGATTATTATAGAAAAAAATTATATAAATTAAATGTTTCTATAATTGATAGAGAAAATAATGAATCAGAATGATTTTTTATAAATTAATTATTAATTTTATATAATTTCATTATATTATTTAATAATATTGCAATTGTCATTGGACCTATACCCCCAGGTACTGGAGTTATAAATTTTACTTTTTTTATTACAGATTTTATTTTTATATCTCCTTTAATTTTTTTTTTTTTATTTATATTTATTCCTATATCTATAATAATAGAATTTTTCTTTATTCATTTATTTTTAATATAATTATATTTTCCTATAGCTGTAATTAGTAAATCAGCATTTTTTATATATTTTTTAATATTTTTTGTTTTTGTATTTGTTATTGTAACTGTACATTTTTTATTTATTAATTCCATCATTATAGGTTTTCCTATTAAATTGGATGAATTAATTATAACTATATTTAATCCTATTAATTTTATATTATATAATTTTAATAATTTTATTGTTGCATATGAAGCACAAGGTCTTATATTAGGATATCCTTGAGATAATTTTCCAATATTTTTATAATTTAAGCCATCTACATCTTTATTATATTTTATGCTATTTATTATATTATTATAGTTAAATTTTTTAGGTAATGGTAATTGTATTAATATACAATCTATTTTATTATTTTTATTTTTTTTAATAATAAATTTTATTATTTTTTTTTCTTTTGTATTTTTTTTAAAATTATATATTTTATATTTTATATTTAATATATTAAAATAGTAACATTTTTTTTTAATATATATATTTGATGATTTATAATTACCTATATTTATTATTATTATTAAAGGTATTTTTTTTTTTTTTTTATTATTTTTATTATTTTATTTTTTATTTTTTTTAATGTATATTTTAGGTATTTTTTTCCTGATAATATTTTATGTTTGTACATTATTTGACTTTTTAAATTTAATATTTTAATATATATATATTGCGCTCTTAGCTCAGTAGGATAGAGCAACAGCCTTCTAAGCTGTAGGTCACAGGTTCAAATCCTGTAGAGCGTGTATTTTTAAAATGGTTTATTTTTTAATGATTTTTTTATAACTTGTTTAATATTATTTAAATAATATATTTTAATATTATTTTTTATATTATTAGGTATTTCTTCTAAATCTTTTTTATTTTTTTCAGGTATTATAACTTTTTTTATTCCTCCTCTTAATGCTGCTAATAATTTTTCTTTCAAACCTCCTATAGGTAGAATTTCTCCATTAAGTGTTATTTCTCCTGTCATAGCTATATATGATTTTATTGGGTTTTTTGTTAAAGTTGATATTAATGAAGTACATATAGCTATTCCTGCACTAGGTCCATCTTTAGGAGTAGATCCTTCGGGTATATGTACATGTATATCTTTTTTAAGATAGAAATTTTTTTTAATTTTTAATTTATATGATAAAGATCTAACTACAGTTAAGGATGCTTGTATAGATTCTTGCATTATTTTTCCTAATGATCCTGTATATATTAATTTACCTTTACCATAAACTGATCTTGATTCTATTGTTAATAATTCTCCTCCTAATTCAGTTCAAGCTAATCCTGTTACTTGTCCTATTTTATTTTTTGTTTTTACTTTTCCATAATCAAATTTTTTAATACCTAAATATTTTTTTATATTTTTTTTGTTTATTATTATTTTTTTTTTATTTTTATTTATTAATAATTTTTTTACTGATTTTCTACATATTTTTGATATTTCTTTATCTAAACCTCTAACTCCAGATTCTTTAGTATAATATCTTATTATTTTAATAATAGATTTTTTATTTATATCTATTTCATTTTTATTTAATGCATTATTTTTTATTTGTTTTGGTATTAAATATTTTATAGCTATGTTTTTTTTTTCTTTTTCTGTATATCCTAATATTTTTATTATTTCCATTCTATCTAATAATGGTAATGGTATATTATTTGTAGAATTTGCTGTAGCTATAAACATTATATTTGATAAATCATAATTTATTTCAATATAATGATCATTAAATGTATTATTTTGTTCTATATCTAATACTTCTAGCAAAGCGGATGTTGGATCTCCTCTTAAATCATAAGATATTTTATCTATTTCATCTAATAGAAATAATGGATTTTTAACTTTTGTTTTTACTATTTGTTGTATAATTTTACCAGGCATTGAACCTATATATGTTTTTCTATGTCCTCTTATTTCAGCTTCATCTCTAATTCCACCTAATGAAATTTTAGTATATTTTCTTCCAGTAGCTTTAGATATAGATTTTGCCAAAGATGTTTTTCCTACTCCTGGTGGTCCTATTAAACATAATATAGGTCCTTTAATTTTATTTGATCTATTTTGTACAGCTAAATATTCTAATATTCTTTCTTTTACATGATTTAAACCAAAATGATCTATATCTAATATATTTTTTGCTTTATTTAAATCTTTTTTTATTCTTGTTTTTTTATATCAAGGTATTTGTAAAATTCAATCTATATATGTTCTTGATACAGTGGCTTCTGCTGAAGTTGGTTGCATCATTTTAAATTTTTGTAGTTCTGATTCTATTTTTTCTTTTACATATTTTGGTATTTTATATTTAATTATTTTTTTTTTTATTATTTCATATTCATTAGGTATTTTATCTATATAATATAGTTCTTTTTGTATAGCTTTAATTTGTTCATTTAAATAGTATTCTCTTTGACCTTTTTCCATTTGTTTTTTAACTCTATTTTTTATTTTTTTTTCAATTTTGAGAATATCTATTTCAGATTCTATCATAACCATTATATATTCTAATCTTTTATTTATATCTTTTATTTCTAATATATTTTGTTTTTTATTTAATTTTAATGGTATATGTGAAGCTATTGTATCTGCTAATTTACTTGAACATTTTATATTTTTTATTGATGTTAATATTTCTTGTGGTATTTTATTATTTAATTTTAAATAATTTTCAAATTGATTTATAATACTTCTTTTTAAAATTTTATTTGTTTTTTTATTATTTGTTTTTTCTTTTATTTTTTTAAATTTTGCTAATAAACATTTATTTTTTATTTTTGTTTTAATAATTTTAACTCTATGTAATCCTTCAACTAGTATTTTTATAGTACCATCTGGTAATTTTAGTATTTGTAATATTGATGATATTGTTCCTATTTTAAATAAATCTTTTTCTTTAGGTTCATCTTTTTTAGAATTTTTTTGAGCTATTAATATTATTTTTTTATTTTTTTTAATTGATAATTCTAAACATATTATGGATTTTTTTCTTCCTATAAATAATGGTACTATCATATGTGGATAAATAATAGTATCTCTTAATGGTAAAATAGGTATTTTATTATTTTTTATATTTTTTGTATTATTATTATTATTTATTTTTTTTTCTTTATATTTCATTATAAATTTAAGATTTATTAATATTATTATTATTTTAATATTTAATTTTAATTTAATTTTTTTATTAGTGATTTATTTATTACTATTATTTTATTTTTATATTTATCACTATTATATATTAATTTAAACATTATTTTTTCTATTATATATTTTAATGCTCTTGCTCCTATTTTTTCTTTAATTGATTTTTTTACTATTAATCTAATTGAACTATTTGTAAATTTTAAATTTATTTTTTCTAATTTAAATAAAAATTTATAATAATTTATTATAGAATTTTTAGTTTTTTTTAAAATTTTAATTAAGTCTTTTTTTTTTAATTTATTTAGTTTTGTTATTATAGAAAATCTTCCTGCAAATTCAGGAATAAATCCAAATTTTATTAAGTCTTTATATTCTATATTATATTTTTTTTTTTTAATTTTTTTTTTGTTAAATCCTATTATATTTTTTTTATTTATTCTTTGTTTAATTATTTTATTTATATTATTAAATGTTCCTCCACATATAAATAGTATATTTTCAGTATTTATTTGTATATTTTCTTGTAATGGATGTTTTCTACCTCCTAAGATTGGTACAGATGATATTGTGCCTTCAATTATTTTTAATAATGCTTGTTGAACACCTTCACCAGATACATCTCTAGTTATAGAAATATTATTATTTTTTTTTGCTATTTTATCTATTTCATCTATATATATTATTCCATATTCTGCTTTTTTAATATTAAATTTACATTTTTGTATTAATCTTAATAATATATTTTCTACATCATCACCTACATATCCTGCTTGAGTTAATGATGTAGCATCAGTTATAACTATAGGTATATTTAATATTTTAGAGATAGTTTTTATTAATAATGTTTTTCCACTTCCTGTAGGACCTATTATTAATATATTTGATTTATTATATTCTATAATATTTTTATTTTTTATTTTTTCATTAATTATTTTAAAATGATTATATATAGAAACTGATATTTTTTTTTTTGTTTTATTATGACCTATAACATATTTATCTAATTTTTTTTTTATATATTTAGGATTATATTTTTTTATATTAAGTATATAGTTGTTATTATTATTTTTTTTTTTTATTTTAATTGAACATTCGTTACATATATTTATTTCTTTATTATATATATTATTTTTTTTACATAATTTACATAAATTAATATTATTCATATTTAATATTTTATTTATTATTTTTTTTTAATATTTTATCTATTAATCCATATTTTAATGCTTCTTTTGCATTGAAATATTTGTCTCTTTCTATATCTTTTTTAATTTTTTTTATTGATTTTTTTGTTTTTTTATGTAATATTTTAATTATATTTTTTTTTATTTTTATTATTTCATTTGTTTGAATTTTTATATCTGTTGCTTGTCCTTCAAATTTACCTAATGGTTGATGAATCATTATACTTGAATTAGGTAAACTAAATCTTTTGTTTTTTTTTCCTGATGTTAGTAATATTGATGCCATAGAATATGCTTTTCCTATACATATTGTATTTACATCAGGTTTTATATATTTTATTGTATCATATATTGACATTCCTGAATTTACTAAACCACCTTGTGAATTAATATATAAAAATATATCTTTTTTTTCATTTTTATATTCAAGATATAATAATTGTGAAATTATATCGTTTGACATATAATCATCTATATATCCTGTTAAAAATATTATTCTATTTTCTAATAATTTATTATATATATTTGAATTTTTATAATATTTATTATCATATAAGTACATTTTAAATATCTCATTTATTATTAATAAGTATTTATTTTATAATTTTTATTTAATATATTTATTTTTTTTTAAAACATATTTTATGTAAAATTTTATTTATTAATTTATAATCATATTGTGATCCAAATTTTTTTATTAAATTAATACTTTCATTTATTATTATTTTTTTAGGAAGTTTTTTATTTTTTTTAATTTCATATATTGCTATATTTAATATAGATATTTTTATAAATCCTATATATCTTTTTTTTTTAAGATTAGTATTTATTATTTTATTTATATATTTATTATTTTTTTTTATTCCATATAATATTTTAAATAAATATTTTTTATTTATATTTTTTAATATATTTTTATTTATTGATTTAAATTCATTTATTTTTGATTTTATATTTTTATTTTTTGATATATATAAAGAATATATTATTTGTAAAGCTATTTCTCTAGTTTTTATATTTTTTTTAAAATTCAAATTTAATCCTATTTATATATAGTTATTATTTTTTATTACGAAAAATTATTCTTCCTTTATTTAAATCATATGGAGTTATTTCTACTATTACTTTATCTCCTGTTAATATTCTTATATAATTTTTTCTCATTCTTCCTGATATATGTGCTATTATAATTTTTCCATTTTCTAATTTAACTTTGAACATAGTATTAGGTAATGTTTCTATTATTATACCTTTTATTTCTATATTATTTTTTTTCATCATATAATAAATTTTTTTTTATATATTTTATTTTTTTTATTTTAGTTTATTTTTTATTTAAATTAAAGATATTTATATATTTTCTAAATATTTTTGTACTTCTATAGCTGCTATACATCCTGAAGATGAAGCTATAATAGCTTGTTTATATTTACTATTTGTTACATCTCCTGCAGCAAATATTCCTTTTATATTTGTCATAGATTTATATTTATTATATTTATAGTTTGTTATAATATAATTTTTTTTATTTAATTTTATATATTTTTTAAATATTTTAGTATTTGGTTTATATCCTATTGATACAAATAATCCATCTACTTTAATTTTTTTTATTTTATTATTTGTTTTAGATTTTATTGTTAAATTTATATATTTTTTTTTTTTAATATTATATAAAATATAATTTTTAAAAAAAATTATTTTTTTTTTTTTTATTTTATTTTTTATTTTTTTATATAATATTTTATCTGATGTAAAATATTTTCTTCTGTGTATAATTATTACTTTTTTTGCTATTTTATACATTATTAATATTTCTTCAATAGCATTATTTCCTCCTCCTATAATAGCTATTGTTTTATTTTTATAAAAATATCCATCGCAATTTGCACAATTTGATATTATTTTATTATATATTTTTTTTTTTATTTTTAATTTTAATTTTCTAGGTTTACATCCAGTAGCTATTATTATAGATTTTGATATATATTTATTTTTTTTACTAAATAAAATAAACTTATTTTTTTTAATTTTTATTTTATTAATTTTATCATTTATAATTTTTGTTTTAAATTTAATTGCTTGTTTTTTCATTTTTTTAATTAAATCAAAACCACTTATTTTTTTATATTCTCCTGGTCAGTTTTCTATATTATTAGATTTTATAATTTGCCCACCTTCATTATTTCCTGTTATTAAAATAGGTTTTAAATTTAGTCTTGATGAATATATTGCTGAAGTATATCCGGAAGGTCCGGATCCAATTATTATTAATTTATTTATCTTTTTCATTTTTATAATAGTTATTTATTTAATTTATAATTTTAAAAAAATAAAGTATAATAAAACAATTATGTTAAATATTTTAAAATTATTAAATATTATATAGTTATAATGTTAAATATAAAAATTTTATTAAAGAATATAGATAATTTTATTAAAATAATTAAAAATCGTATATCTAAATTAGATATTAATATTTTATTAGAATTATATAATGATTTTAAAAAAATTAAATTTGATATAGAATTTCTTCAATTTAAAAAAAAAGTATTTTCTAAAAAATTTTATTTATTTAAAAATAATAAAATTAATATTTTTTATTTAAAAAAAATTATTATTATGATTAAAGAAAATATTATTTTTAAAATTAAAAAAAAAAAAGAAATTTTTTTTAAATTAAATAAAATTATGTTAAATATTCCTAATATTCCAGATAAAGATGTTCCAGAAGGTTTATGTGATAATGATAATAAAATTATTAGTAATTGGGGTATAATAAAAAAAAAAAAATTTAATATTTTAGATCATGTTAAATTTTGTGAAAAAGGTGATAATTTAAATTTTAATGAATCTATTTTATTAAGTGGTTCTTCTTTTGTTATAATTAAAGGTATTATAGCTCTTTTATATAGATCTATATCACAATTTATGATTGATTATCATATTTTTAATAATAATTATAAAGAAGTTTATGTTCCTTATATAGTAAAAATTGATTCATTATATAATTCAGGTCAATTACCTAAATTTGAAAATAATATTTTTTATGTTTATAAAAAATGTGATTTATTAAAAAATAAATTTGCTTTAATACCAACTTCAGAAGTTTCATTAATAAATTTATTTAAAAATAGAATTTTAAATAAAAAAGATTTACCTATAAAATTAGTTTCTAATACTCCTTGTTTTAGAGCTGAATCTATTTCTTATGGTAAAAATAATAAAGGTATATTTAGATTAAATCAATTTGATAAAGTTGAATTAATTCAGATAGTTGATCCTTTAAATTCTATGAAATATTTAGAAAAATTGACTTATGATGCTGAAAAAATACTAAGAATTTTAAATATACCTTATAGAAAAGTTTTATTATGTACAAATAGTATGAGTTTTAGTTCCTGTAAAACTTATGATATAGAATATTGATCACCAGTTAATAAAAAATTTTTAGAAATTTCTTCTTGTTCAAATACTTCTGATTTTCAATCTAGAAGAATAAATGTTAAATATTATGATGATGATTTAAAAGAAAAGAAATTTGTTCATATGATTAATGGTTCTGGATTATCTATAGGTAGAACATTAATTGCTATATTAGAAAATCATCAAATAGATAAAGGTATAGTTAAAGTACCTAAAGTTCTTATTAAATATATGAATGGAATTAAATATATAAATTATAATGAATAATTTAAATAAAATTAATATTAATAGTATATGTATTGCTCCTCTATTTAAACTTATAAATTTACATAATATATTTTTATATAATTTATTTATAAAAAATATTAAAATTTATATTGGTATGATACATACATCTTCATTTTTAAGTAAATATAATTATTATTATAGTTATTTAAAAGAAATTAGTAAATATAATATTTCAATTCAATTTGTTGGAAATAATTATAAAGATTTATATAAATGTATTAAATTAATAAATATATTTAAATTTTCTGAAATAAATTTTAATGTAGGTTGTCCTTCATTATGTGCTAATAAATGTAATTTTGGTTTTTATTTAATGAATGATATAAATACAATTAAAAATTGTTTAAATTCTATAAGTGATTCTGTTAATTATAATGTTATTTTATCTATTAAACATAGATTATATAATATTAATGATAATATAAATTTTTGTTATAATTATATGTTAGATTTTATAGGAAATATATCTTTATATACTAAATGTAATAAATTTATTATTCATGCTAGAAGTATATTAAATAATAATTTTTCTACTAATTTAAATTTAAAAAAACCTAATTTATATTATGATATAGTTTATAAATTAAAAAAAGATTTATCTCATTTAAATATTGTTATAAATGGTGATATTAAAAGTATATTAGATATTAAAAAACATTTAAATTATGTTGATAGTATTATGATAGGAAGAGGTATATATTTTAATCCTTTATTTTTATTTTATATTAATAAATTTATAAAAAATAAAAATTATTTATTTAAATATGAAAATTTATTAAATAATAATTTTATTTTTTTTAAAAAAAATAAAATATCTAAATATATTCTTTTTATATTTTATAAAATATATAATTATATATTTTATCAGTTTTTTATAAAAAATATTAATCCTTATATAATTATTAAAAGTATATATAATTTATTTAATAATATAAGTTATTCATATATTTTTCGTAAAAGAATTTTATTATCTTGTACTATTTTTAATAAATTTAAGAATTATTTAGAATTTATAAATTTTATTTTTAAAGATTTTATTTAGATTTTGCTTTTTTAAAAGCTTCTACCATTGTATTAAAGCAATTTTTATTTTTAAATATTTTTCTTTTATTTTTATTTTTTATTTTTTCTTTTACTATTTTTAAGTTTATTATTCTATTATTTTCATCTATAGATAATATTTTTGTTTTTATTAAGTTATTTTTTATTTTTTTAATTTTATTTATATTTTCATTATTTTTTAAATTTATTATACCTTCTATTTCATTATTTATATTTACTTTTATTATATTTTTTTCTATTTTTATTATTTTTGAAATTATTATTTTATTTTTATTATATTTTTTATATTTTTTAATTGGATCTTCTGTTAATTGTTTTATACCTAAAGATATTCTTTCTTTTTCTGGATCTATTTGTAATATTTTAGTTTTTATTATGTCTCCTTTTTTATATTTATTATTTATATTTTCATTATTTATATTTCATGATATATCTGAACTATGTATTAATCCATCTATTCCTTCTTTTAATCCTATAAATATTCCAAAATCAGTTATTGATTTAATAATACCTTCTATAATTTCTTTTGTTTTATATTTTTTTGAAAAATTAATTCATGGATTTGGTTTACATTGTTTTATTCCTAGAGATATTCTTCTTTTTATTACATCTATATTTAATATTATTGATTCTATTTTTTCTCCTATATTAAATATTTTAAATGGATTTATATTTTTATTTATTCAATCTATTTCTGATATATGTGCTAATCCTTCTATTCCTTCTTCAATTTCTATGAAACATCCGTAATCTGTTAAATTAGTAATTTTTCCTTTTATTTTTTTGTTTTTAGGATATTTTTTTTCTATATTTTTTCAAGGATCTTTTGTTAATTGTTTTAATCCTAATGAAACTCTTATTTTTTCTTTATCAAATTTTATTATTTTAGTTTTTATTTTTTGTCCTATTTTTAATATTTCTTTAGGATGTTTTATTCTTTTTCATGATATATCTGTAATATGTAATAATCCATCTAATCCTCCTAAATCTATGAAAGCTCCATAATCTGTTAAGTTTTTTACTATACCTTTTATTTTAGATCCTTCATATATTTTTTTTAATAATTTTTTTCTTTCTATATTATTATCATTTATTATTGCTGCTTTTCTTGATAATACAATATTATTATTTTTTTTATCTAATTTAATTACTTTAAAATCTAGTAATCTATTTTCTAATATTGAGCTATCTTTTATAGGTTTAATATCTATTAATGATCCTGGTAGAAATGATTTTATACCATTTATATCTACAGTAAAACCTCCTTTTACTTTTCCTTTTATTATACCTTTTATAGTATTTGATTGTGTATATGATAATTCTAAATTATTTCATGTTTCATATTTTTTAGCTTTTTCTCTTGATAATATAGTTTCTCCATATAATTCGAAATTATCTATATATAATTTTACTTTATCATTTATTTTAATTTTTATATTTCCTTCATTATCTTTAAATTCTTCTATTGGTATATATGATTCTGATTTTAATCCTGAATCTACAATTACATTATTATTTTTTATATCTATTATTTTAGCTTTTATTATAGATCCAGATTTTATATTAATTTTTTTAATTGATTTTTTGAATAAATTATTAAATATTTCTTTCATGTTTTTAATTTAAATTTTATTTTTTAATTATATTTTTTAAAAAGGTATATCATCAAAATCTATAGATATATCTTCTTCAGATTTATTTCTTATTTTTTTTTTATTTTTTTTTTGTTTTTCTATTTTTGTTTTTTTATTTATTATATTTTTTTTATTTTTATTATTATTTTTAGGTCCTAACATTTGCATTGTTCCATTCATATTTACTACAACTTCTGTTATATATCTATCTTTTCCTTTTTTATCTTGTCATTTTCTAGTTTGTAATGATCCTTCTATATATACTTGTGATCCTTTAGATAAATATTCTGCAGCTATTTCAGCTAATTTTCCAAATAATATTACTCTATGTCATTCTGTTTTTTCTTTATTTTCCCCTGTATTTTTATCTTTTCATATATCTGATGTTGCTATATTTAGATTAGTAATTGTATTTCCATTAGACATATATCTAATTTCCGGATTTTGTCCTAGATTACCTATTAATATTACTTTATTTATTCCTTTACTAGTCATTTTATTTTCTTTTTTTAAATAAATTTTATTTTATCATATAAATTATTAAATATAATTTATTTTTATTTTGTTTTAATAATTATATTTTTTTGATGCATAATTATCAAATCTAGATATTTTTCCATTAAACATTAAATGTATTGTACCTGTTGGCCCATTTCTTTGTTTACCTATTATTATTTCAGCTATTCCTTTCATATCTGAATTTTCATTATATACTTCGTCTCTATATATAAATATTATTAGATCAGCATCTTGTTCTATTGAACCAGATTCTCTTAAATCTGAATTTACAGGTCTTTTATCTGATCTTTGTTCTGATGATCTATTTAATTGAGATAATGCAATTATTGGTATTTTTAGTTCTTTAGCTAATAATTTTAATGATCTTGATATATCTGCTATTTCTAATGTTCTATTATCTAAATATGTTGATGATTTCATTAATTGAAGATAATCTATCATTACTATGCTTAATCCTTTATTTTCTCTATATATTTTTCTAGTTCTTGATCTAATATCTGTAGGTGTTAAATTACATGAATCATCTATAAAAATATTTTTTTTTTTTTCTAGAATTTTTATTGTACTTATTATTCTTATTCAATCGTTATTATCTAATTTTCCAGTTTTTATTTTATTTTGATTTACTCTAGATAATGAAGATATTATTCTTATTATAATTTGTTCAGATGGCATTTCTAAACTAAATATTAATATAGGTTTTTTTTGTGACATAGCTATATTTTCACATATATTCATAGCAAATGTAGTTTTGCCCATAGATGGTCTAGCAGCTATTATTATTAAATCTGATTTTTGAAATCCAAATGTTTTTTTATTTAAATCTATATATCCTGTATTTATACCTGTAATATAGTTTTTGGGATTTTTATATAATTTTTTAATTTTTTTTTTTGTTTTTTTTATTATATTTTGTATATTTTGTGGTCCATTTTCATAATTTAATTTTTCTTCTGAAATTTTAAATATTTTAGATTCTGCTAAATCTATTATATCTTTACTATTTTTTCCTTGAGGATTAAAACTATGCATTATTATTTCGTTTGAAATATTAATAATTTTTCTTAATATTGATTTTTCTTTTATTATTTCTGCATAGAAATTTATATTAGAAACACTTGGTATATTTTGTGATAATTCTGCTAAATATTTAAATCCTCCTATTATTTCTAATTGTTTATTTTTTTTTAATGATTCAGATAATGTTATTAAATCTATTGGTTTATATAATTCTGATAATTTTTTCATTTCATTAAATATTATTTGATGAGATTTATTGAAAAAATCATTAAAATTTATAATTTCATATATATTTTCTCATTTTTCATTATCTAACATTAATCCTCCTAGTACTGATTGTTCTGATTCTATAGAATATGGAGGTGTATTTATATTATTAAATTTTTTATTATTTAAAGTATTTTTTTTTATATATTTTTTCATTTTATTTTTTAAATATTTTATAATATTTATTTAAATATTATAATTGATTTTTTAAAAATATGTTACCTATAACTTTATATATACATATTCCTTTTTGTTTAAGTAAATGTCCTTATTGTTCATTTTTTAGTTTAAATTATTTAAATTATAATTATATTTTTTTTAAAAAATATATTTTAATTTTAATTAAAGATTTGTTTAATGATTTTTATTTTAAAAATGATAATAGATTAATATCTAGTATATATATAGGCGGTGGTACACCTACATTATTAAATATAAATTTAATAGAATTATTATTGGAAATATTATTTTTAAAATTTAAATTTATAAAAAATTTAGAAATTACTATTGAAACTAATATTTTAGATATTAATAAAGATTATTTATTGAAATTAAGAAATATTGGAATAAATAGAATATCTATAGGTGTTCAAAGTTTTAATAATTATATCTTAAAAAAAATAAATAGAAATTATAATTTAAATGATATTATTAGATTTATATATTTAATTAGAGATATTTTTGAAATTTATAGTATAGATTTAATTTATGGTTTACCAAATCAAAATATTAGTGATATAAATAATGATTTAAAATTTATTTTAATTCTTAAAATTCCTCATATATCATGATATGAATTATATATTGATAAATATTGCTATTTTTATAATAAAAAAAATTTATATTTACCAAATAAAAAAAAATTAAATGAAATGTATTTTTTAATTAATAAATTATTATTAGATAATAATTATATAAATTATTCTATTTCATGTTTTTCTTTAAGTAAATTTTATTTTTGTAATCATAATATTAATTATTGAAAATTTGGTGATTATATTGGTATAGGATGTTCTTCACATAGTAAAATTACTATATTAAATGATTTTTCAATTTATCGTTTTATTAAAAATAAAAATATTAATGATTATTTAAATAAAAAATTTATAATTTATAAAAAAAAATTAAATAAAAAAAATATAATAATAGATTATTTTATTAATAGATTTAGATTAAATATGCCTTTTAAATTAAATGATTTTACTTTATTTACAGGTTTATCTAAAGATTTAATTATTAAAAAAATTAATTTATCTTTAAAAAGTAAATTTCTATATAAAAAAGGAAAGTTTTATTATATAACTAAAAAAGGATTTTTATTTAATAATAATTTATTAGAAATTTTTTTTTAATATATTTTTTTATATACTATAATTTTAGTTGAATGTATTATTTTTTGTTTATATATTATTCATTTTTTAGGTTTTTTAATTTTATTTTTTTTATATGTTTCTATATATATTAGTGATTTTTTTTTTATTAATTTATTATTTTCTAAAATTTTTATTATTTTATATATATATATTTTTTTTTTAAAAGGAGGATCTATAAAAATTATATTATATTTTTTTTTTTTTTGTTTTTTTAATCATAAAATTGAATCTATTTTTTTAATTTTAAATTTTTTTTTATTTATATTTTTGAAATTTTTTTTAATAATTTTATATATTTTATAATTTTTTTCTAATAATAAAACATATTTAGCTTTTCTTGATAATGATTCAAGACCTAAAGATCCTGTACCTGAAAAACAATCTAAACATATTTTATTTTTTATATATTTATTAATTCATTCAAATAATATTTTTCTTATTATTGATGGTGTTGGTTTTAATATATTTTTTTTAATTGTATGTATTTTTCTATTTTTATAAATTCCTGATATAATTTTCATTTATTTTATAATATAAAATTTATTATTTAAAATTTATATATATATAATATATGTTTTTAATTTTTATATTATAATATATATATAATATATATTATATAAAAAAATTATCTAAATATTTATAAAGAGAATTAATATGTCGATTATTGATATTAATAATATTAATATATTTAATTTAAGTAGTTTAAATTCATATATATATATAGTTAATTCTTTACCTTTTTTATCTTTTAATGAAGAATATAAATTAATAAATGAATTTTATTATTTTAAAGATATTAAATGTGCTAGAAAATTAATTATTTTTAATTTACGTTTTGTAATTAATATAGCTAAAAGTTATTATGGTTATGGTTTATGTATATCTGATTTAATACAAGAGGGTAATATAGGTTTAATAAAGGCTATTAGAAAATTTAATCCTTTATTTAAAATTAGATTAATTTCTTTTGCTATATATTGAATAAAATCTGAAATTCATGAATTTATTTTAAAAAATTGACGTATAGTTAAAGTAGCTACTACTAAATCTCATAGAAAATTATTTTTTAATTTAAGAAAAATAAAAAAAAAAATTAAATGATTTAATAGTAAAGAAATAGATATAATTTCTAAAAGATTATCTGTATCTAAAAAGGATATAAATGAAATGGAATCTAGAATGTTTTCTAAAGATACTGATATAAATTTATATTCTTATAATAATAAATTTAATTATAATGATAGTTTTAATGATAATTTATTAGATAAAAATTCTGATTTTACTATTAAATTAGAATATTCTAATTGAAAAAGTTTTATATTAAAAAGGTTAAAATTAGTTTTTTTAAATTTAGATAATAGAAGTAAGCATATTATTAAATCTAGATGATTAAAAAAAAAAAAAGTAACTTTAAAAAAATTAGCAAATTATTATAATATTTCTATAGAAAGAATAAGACAATTAGAAAAAAATGCTATTAAAAAGTTAAGATATTTATTAAAATCGAAGTAATATTAAATAATTTAAATTAATTTTAATAATTAGGAATATTTTGTGACTACTATATTAAGTGTAAGAAAAGATAATTATGTTGTAATAGGTGGGGATGGACAAGCTACATTTGGTAATACAATAATTAAAGGAAATGTAAAGAAAGTTAGAAAATTATATAATGGTAAAGTTATATCTGGTTTTGCAGGAAGTACTGCTGATGCATTTACTTTATTTGATTATTTTGAAAAAAAATTAGAAATGTATCAAGGTCATATTATAAAATCGGCAGTTGAATTAGCAAAAGATTGAAGAACTGATAAAATATTAAGAAAATTAGAAGCTTTATTAGCTATTGTAGATATTAATCATTCATTAATTATTTCAGGAAATGGAGATATTATTCAGCCTGAAAATGATTTAATATCTATAGGTAGTGGTGGATCATATGCTTTTTCATCTGCTAAAGCTTTAATTGAAAATACTAATTTAAGTGCTTTTGATATAGTTAAAAAATCTTTATCTATAGCTGCAGATATATGTGTTTATACTAATCATATATTTACTATAGAGAAATTATGTTGTAAAAAATAATATTTTTTTTTTATAATTAAGGTTAATTTATGTATAATGAAATGACTCCTAGAGAAATAGTAAATGAATTAGATAAATTTATTATTAGTCAAAATGATGCTAAAAAAGCTGTTTCTATTGCTTTAAGAAATAGATGAAGAAGAATGCAATTAAATGATGATTTAAAAAATGAAATTACTCCTAAAAATATATTAATGATAGGTTCTACAGGAGTAGGAAAAACTGAAATAGCTCGTAGGTTAGCTAAATTAAGTAATTCTCCTTTTATTAAGGTAGAAGCTACAAAATTTACTGAAGTAGGATATGTAGGTAAAGAAGTAGATTCTATAATAAGAGATTTAACAGATTATGCTGTTAAAATGATTAAGACTAAAGTAATTAAAAATAATATTAAGAAAGCTAAAATTTTAGCAGAAAATAGAATATTAAATATATTAATTAATGATAGTAATTTTATTAAATATTTTTTATCTAATTTTAATTTAAATGATGTTGATTCTAAAGATGTTATTAAAAAACATTTATTAAAAAAGTTAAAAAATGGTGATTTAAATAATAAAGAGATAGAAATTAATATATCTATTCCTACATTAGGTATAGAAATAATGTCTCCACCTGGAATGGAAGAAATGACTAGTCAATTACAGTCTATTTTTCAAAATTTAAGTGGACAAAAAAAGAAGGTTCGTAAAGTTAAAATTAAAAATGCTATTAAATTATTGATAGAAGAAGAATCATCTAAATTAATAAATTTTGATAATATTAAAAAAAGAGCAATAGATTTAGTAGAACAACAAGGTATAGTTTTTATAGATGAAATTGATAAAATTTGTAAAAGAGGTCAGGTTTTAGATTCAGGAGTATCTAGAGAAGGTGTTCAAAGAGATTTATTACCTTTAGTAGAAGGATGTACTGTTTCTACAAAATATGGTGTAGTAAAGACTGATTATATATTATTTATTGCATCTGGATCATTTCAGTTATGTAGTCCATCTGATTTAATACCTGAATTACAAGGTAGATTTCCTATAAGAGTTAAATTAAGTTCTTTAAGTTCAAATGATTTTGAAAAAATACTTGTTGAACCTAATGTTTCTTTAACTATTCAATATAAATATTTATTAAGTATAGAAGGTATAAATATAGAATTTACTAAAAGTGGAATAAAATGTATTGCTGATATAGCTTGAAGAATAAATGAAAACACAGAAAATATTGGTGCTAGAAGATTACATACTGTTTTAGAAAAATTAATGGAAGATATATCTTTTAATGCTCCAGATTATAAAAATAAAGATATTATAATTAATAGTAAATATGTTAAATCTAAATTAAATAATTTAGTTATTGATGAAGATTTAAGTAAATTTATTTTATAATTAATTTTTTATATTATTATGAATTTTAATAATTTATGAAATGAAAATTTGGCTATTGAAATAGCTAATAAAAATGGGATAAAATTAAAAAAGATTCATTGAAAAATAATTTATTTTTTTAGATCTTTTTATTTTAAGAATAAATATTTACCTAATATTAGAATTGTTTTAATGTTTTTAAATAAAGATAATATTAAATATAATAGTATTTATTTATTTAAATTATTTCCTAAAGGTTTTTTAAAACAAATTTCTGATATATGTTGTTTATCTAATAAATTAGTTATTTGTTTTTAGTTAATATCTATTTTATAATTTATTTTATATATATTAATAATTTTTATTATTTTATTTATAAAATTATGTAATTTTTTTTTTGATTTACTTAGTATAATTATATTTCATTTATATTTGGAAAACTTATTTTTATTTAATATTGGTTTATTAATTATAATGTTATATTTATAGTTATTTATTAAATTTTTAATTTTTATTCAGAAATATAAAAATTTAATATTTTTTATATTTTTTATTTTTATTATTATTTCATTAGAATAAGGAGGGTAATTAATTATTTTTCTTTGTTTAATAATATTTAATATTATTTTTTTATAGTTATTTTTTTTTATATTTATAAAAATTTTATTTTTAGGATATTTTGTTATAAAAATTATTTTTATTTTTTTTTTTTTTTTGTTTATTTTTTTAATAAAATTAAAATATTTTTGTATAAATATTTCTATAGATTTATAATTTTCTGATTCTAAATATTTATCTATATTATATATAATAATTAAATTTAATTTTTTATTTTTTTTAAATTTATTAGAAAAAATTATTAATTTTTTATTTTTTTTTTTTATTTTTTTATATAATAAAATATAAAATTTTTTGTTTTTTTTTTTATATTTTAATTTATTTTTATAATATTTATATATATTTTTATTAATTTTTTTTTTTTTTTTTTTTTATATATATTGTTTAATATTATTAATATTTTTTTTTTTTTTTTAATATAAAATATAATTTTTTTTATTATTTTTTTTTTTTTTTTATTTTTTTTATATATATATATTTTGTTTAAAAAAAAATTATTTTTTTTATTTTTTTTTTTTAATAAAATATATTTATTTTTTTTTAAATTATAAATACTATTTACAGATGGTATGTTAGATTCTAATATTACATCATTTTTTTCTATTTTTGATCTTATTATTGATAAATTTTTAGCATTATATAATATTTTTTTTTCTTTATATAATTTATTATTTTCTTTAAAAACTATTATTAATCCTAAATTTTTAAATGGAGTAAATATAGATGATCTTGTACCTATAATTATTGATATTTTATTTTGTTTTGTTTTATTTCATATTTTTATTTTTTTTTTTATATTAATATTTGATTTTAAAATTATTATTTTATTACATATATATTTTTTTATTTTATTTTTTATTTTTTTTATTAAATTTGTTTTAGGTACTAGAATTAGAATTTGAAAATTTTTTTTTATTTTTTTTTTAATTATTATAGATAATATTTTTATTTTTATATAATTATTATATTCTATTAATAAATATATTTTATTTTTATTTTTTTTTTTTTTTATATATTTTGTTTTTTTTATATTATATTTATTTTTATTTTTTGGTATTAAATTAAATATTATTTTTTTTATTGTATAGTGATAATATTTATAGCAGAAATTTATTAATTTAATTATATATATATTATATATACAATATTTATCAATTATTTTTATTATTTTTCTTAATTTAAATTTTATATATTTTGGTTTTTTATTATAAATATTTCATATTATTCCAATAATTTTTTTTTTTTTTAATGGTACTAATATTCTTGAACCTATTTCTAATTTTTTTTTATATTTAGTTTTATAAAATAAATTTTTTATTTTGTTTATTGGTAATATTGTTTCTATTATTAACATATTATATTATTTATTTATTAATTTAATTTTAATATTGTTTTTTTATATATGAAAAAAAATATACATCCTAATACATATTTTTTAAATTTAAGTTGTTCATGTGGTGAAAAGATAAATATTTATTCTACTATTAAAAATAATTTTTCAATTGATGTATGTTATAAATGTCATTCTTTTTATACAGGTAAACATAAAATTTCTAATAATAAAGGTAGAATTGAAAATTTTAAAAAACGTTTTAAAAAAATTAATTTTAAATTTTAATATATTAATTATTTTTTTTTTTTTAAAATCTACTATTTTGAAAATATAGTAGATTTTAATTTTTTTATTTATTTTTTATAATATTATTATTTATGTTTTTTATTATTTTAATTATATTATTTATATTTAATGATGATTTTCCTATTAATAATCCATTTATATTTTTATTATTTATTATATTTTTAAAATTTTCTTTATTTATAGATCCTCCGTATATTATTTTAAATTTGTTTTTTAAATTTTTACTATTATTTATTAAATAATTTTTTATATATTTTATTATTTTATTTATATGTTTTGTTGTTGGTATATTTCCTGTACCTATTGATCATATTGGTTCATATGCTATAATAGTTTTTTTAAAAATATTTATATTTTTTTTTTTTATAAAATATTTTAGTTGTTTTATACATTTTTTTTTACTTTTTTTAGATTTATATTCATCTAAGTTTTCTCCAATACATATAATGGGTTTTATATTTAATTTTTTTGATATTATTATTTTTTTTAAAAGTGTTTTATTATTTTCTAAATGATATTTTCTTCTTTCAGAGTGTCCTATAATTACATATTTAGTATTTATATCTTTTAGCATTTTTGCTGATATTTCTCCTGTATATGATCCTTTAATATGTATATCAACATTTTGTGAAGTTAATTTTATTTTTGTTTTTTTAATTAAATTATATACATAATATGTATATAAAATAGGAGGTGATATTAGTATTTTTATATTTTTATATAAATTAATTTTTTTTTTTATTTTTTTAATATAATTTTTTATAAATTTTTTATTTCCATTTAATTTTAAATTACATATTATTATTTTTTTATTCATTTTTTTATTTAAACTTATAATTTTAATAATTTTATTATTAAAATTATTAAATGTATATATTATTATGATATAAATATATTAATTTATTTTATTAAAATTATATTTATGCATAAATCTGCTTTTTTAAATAATATTGATAAATTTTTAAATTTAAAAAAAGATGGTATATATTTAGATTGTACTTTTGGTTGCGGAGGTCATTCTTTAAAAATATTAAATAAATTAGGTTTTAATGGTAAATTAATATCATTTGATTTTGATTTTAATTGTTTTAAATTTTCTAATAATATTGTTAAGAATGATAAACGTTTTATTTTTATTAATGATAATTTTATAAATATTAAAAAATATATTAATAAATTTAATTTAAATAAAAAAATTGATGGTATATTATTTGATTTAGGTATATCTTCATATCAGTTAGATAATCCATTAAGAGGTTTTTCTTTTATGAAAGATGGACCATTAGATATGAGAATTAATCAAAATTTTGGTTTTAAAGCTAGTTTTTGATTAAATAAAGCTAAAGAAAATGATATTTATAAGGTAATAAGAGATTTTGGAGAAGAAAGATATGCTAGATCTATATCTAAAAAAATATGTTTAGAAAGAAATATATTACCTATTAATAATACTAAATATTTATCTAATATAGTTAAAAGTGTAGTTAAATTTAATAAATTTAAGAATCATTCTACTAGAACATTTCAAGCTATACGTATATTTATAAATAATGAATTATTTAATTTAAAATTAGCTTTAGAAGAATCTTATAAAATTTTATCTAGTAAAGGTAGATTAGTAGTTATTAGTTTTCATTCTTTAGAAGATAGAATAGTAAAAAAATTTATAATAAATAAAAGTACAAATAATTTTTTAAGTAAAATACCTTTAACTTATAAACAATTAAATATATTAAATCCTATTAAAATGATAAATTTAGGTAAATTTAAACCTAGTAAAAATGAAATTTTAATTAATCCTAGAATAAGAAGTGCAATTTTAAGAGTTGCTGAAAAAATTTAATTATTATTTATTAGTTTTTAGGATTTATTTTTATATAAAAATATTTTATATTTTTATTTAATTTAGAAATTATTTTTTTTTTATTATTATTTAAATATATTTTTCATAGTGGGTTTGATATTTCTATTGTTATACTATTTTTATTAAAGTTTAATATTTTACATTGTTTTTTTATATATTTAGGTATTATTTTTTTTATTTTTTTATTTAATTTTTTAATTTTTTTATATTTATTAATTATTTTATTTAAATTATTTTTTTTTTTTTTTTTTATTATATTTATTATTAATTCTGGTTTTTTTTTATCATATTAATTTATTTTAAATTAATTTATATTATAATTATTTAATTATATTATAATTATAATATAATATTTATATAAATTTAAAATTAAAATTAAATATGTTTTATAAATTATTTTCATATATTTTTAATATAGGTAATAAAAGAAATTTTAATAAATTACAAAGTATAGTAGATAGAATTAATTATTTAGAAAATGATTTTGAAAAATTTACTGATAATGAATTAAAAAATAATACTTTTATATATAAGTCTTATTTAAAAAACAATATTAATAATATATATAATATTTTGCCAGAAGTTTATTCTAATATAAGAGAAGCTATTAAAAGAATTTTTAATATTAGATTATTTAATGTTCAATTATTTGGTGCTATTGTTTTACATAATGGTTGTATAGCGGAAATGAAAACAGGTGAAGGTAAAACTATAACTTCTACTTTACCTGCTTATTTAAATTGTCTTTTAGGTTATGGTGTTCATATAGTTACTGTTAATGATTATTTAGCTAAAAGAGATTTTATTAATAATTATAAATTATTTGATTTTTTAGGTATTAGTATAGGTTTAATATTGTCTAATATGTCTTTATTAGATAAAAAAAAGTCATATTTATGTGATATTACTTATGGTACTAATAATGAATATTGTTTTGATTATTTAAGAGATAATATGTCTTATAATAAAAATGATATTGTTCAGAGAAAATTTTTAAATTTTGCTATTTTGGATGAAGTAGATTCAATATTAATTGATGAATCTAGAACTCCTATAATAATATCAGGTTCTATTAAATCTAATAATGATATTTATTTTAAAATAAATAAAATTATTCCTTTTTTAAAAGTTAAAGATAAATTTAATTATATTAAAGGTGATTTTATTATAGATGAAAAATCTAGAAATATTTATTTAACTGAGAAAGGTATATATAAAGTTGAAGATTTATTAATAAAAAATAATTTTATTAATAAAGATAAGTATTTTTATAATTTTCATAATATTAAAATAATAAATTATGTAATTTGTTCTTTAAAAGCTCATTATTTATTTAAGAAAAATATTGACTATTTAGTTAAAGATAATAATATAGTAATAATTGATGAATTTACTGGTAGAATAGTACCTGATAAAAGATGATCTGATGGTTTACATCAAGCTATAGAAGCAAAAGAAAATGTTCAAATTAAAGATGAAAATCAAATTTTAGCATCTATAACTTTTCAAAATTATTTTAAGTTATATAAAAAATTGTCTGGTATGAGTGGTACTGTTTTAAGTGAATCATATGAATTTAATTCAATATATAATTTAGATACTATAGAAATTCCTACAAATAAAAAAATTATAAGAAATGATTTACCTGATTTAATTTATTTGAATGAAGATGAAAAAATAAAATCTATTATTAATGATATTAAAATTAGATATAAAAAAGGTCAACCTGTATTAGTAGGTACTACTTCTATTGATAAATCTGAATTAATTTCAAGAAAATTAAAAGAAATTAATATAAAACATAAAATTTTAAATGCTAAATATCATAAATTTGAAGCTAAAATTATTTCTGAAGCAGGAAAATTAGGTTCAGTAACTATTGCTACTAATATGGCTGGTAGAGGTACTGATATTATTTTAGGTGGTAATTTATTAAATGAATTAAATAAAAAAAATTATATAAATAAAAAAGATATAAAAAAAAAATGAATTATAAATAATAAATTAGTTATTAAGTTAGGTGGTTTACATATTATAGGTTCTGAAAGACATGAATCTAGAAGAATAGATGATCAATTAAGGGGTAGGTCTGGTAGACAGGGAGATCCTGGTTCTACAAGATTTTATGTATCTTTAGATGATTCTTTAATAAGGATTTTTTTATCTAAAAGAATTATAAATTTTATAAAGGATATAAATATTGATAAAAATATTTCAATAGAAAATTCGTTATTAAATAAATATATTGAAAAAGCACAAAGAAATATTGAATATAGAAATTTTGAAATTCGTAAACAATTATTAGAATTTGATAATATTACTAATAATCAAAGAAATATTATTTATAATAAAAGGAATAAAATATTATTTTCTGATGATTTAAATTTAGATTTTAAAATAATTATTAAAAAATTAGTTAATAAAGTTTTAAATAAATTTAATGTTAATAATTTTTTATTATATTATAAAAAAATAAAAAAAATAATATATATAAATTTTAATTTTAAAATTAAATTTTATTTTTTTAATGAGTTAAATTTTAAAAAATTTAAAAAATTAATTATAAATAAGTTAATACTTATATATAATAATAAGATTAAATTTTTAGGATTTAATTTTTTTAAAGATTTAGAGAAGAATATTATGTTAAAAACTTTAGATTTTTTTTGAAGAGAATATTTATTATATATAAATTATTTTAAAGAATATATTTATTTGAGAAGTTATGCACAAATTGATCCTAAAAAGGAATATGAAATAGAAACTTTAAAAATTTTTTTAAAAATGTTAAATAATTTTAATTTTGAAGTTATTAAAATAATATTTTCTTTACCTAATAATATTAATAATTTAGATAAATTTTTATTAAATTTTAATATTAATTTATATTAATTATTTGTTTTATTATTTTTTAAATATAATGAAAAATTATAAAATTTTACCTTTAAAATGGAGACCTAGATCTTTTAATGATTTTGTAGGTAATAAAAATGTAATAAAAGTTATTTTAAATAGCTTTAAAAAAAATAAAATATATAATACATATTTATTTTATGGTTCTAGGGGTGTAGGTAAAACAAGTTTATCAAGATTATTATCTAAAAGTTTAAATTGTGTTAATAGTATTAATGGTAATTTTTGTTCTAATTGTATTAATTGTATTTCAATAGATAGTGGTAAATCATTAGATGTTTTTGAAATTGATGGTGCTTCTAAATCTAAAATAGAAGATATTAAAGAAATATTAGATAATATTTATTATTTGCCTATATCTATGAAATATAAAATATATATAATAGATGAAGTTCATATGTTATCTCGTTATAGTTTTAATGCTTTATTGAAAGTTTTAGAAGAAACGCCTAAATATATTAAGTTTATATTAGCTACTACTGAATTTAAAAAAATACCAAATACTATTTTATCTAGGTGTATGTGTTTTTATTTAAAAAATTTAAGTGTTAATGAAATATTATCTAGATTAGTATTTGTTTCTAAAAATGAATTTTTTAAATATGATATTAATGCATTAAAATTAATTTCTATTAATTCTAAAGGTAGTTTAAGAGATGCTTTAATATTATTAGATCAATTATCTTTAATAGATAATAATATAACATTAGATATTGTAAATTATTTTTTAAATATAATTGATGATAAATATATTTTTAGTTTTTTAAAAAATTTATTTATTAAGAAATATAATAGAATATTTTTTTATTTAAATATTTTTATTAATAAAAATGTTGATTATGAAAAATTATTATCTAGTATATTAGATAAATTATATAAATTATTATTATTTAAAGTTATTAATAATATTGATTATAAATTATTTAATTTTAATAAATTTGATAAGAAAAAAATTTTAAATTTAAAAGATTTAGTTAGTTATAAAAGTATAAAATATTATTATAAATTATTTTTTTTTGGATTAACTAATTTGGTTAATTATTATGATAAGAAAATGTTTTTTGAATATTTAATTATAAAATCTATTTTTTATAAATAATTTTATTTTATACTTATATTTTATGTAATATATTTTATATATATAATATATTTATATTTAAATTAATTATATATATAAAATATAATATTTGGGAATTTATATGAGTATTAAAAAAAAAAAATTTTTATTTAAATCTGAGATAAAAGAATTATTAAATTTAATGATTAATTCTCTTTATTCTAATAAGGATATTTTTTTAAGAGAACTTTTATCTAATTCTTCAGATGCTATAGATAAATTAAGATTTTATTCTATTTCTAATGTAAATAATAAAATTAATAATAACTTTCATATTAGATTATTAATAAAAAATAATAAATTAATTATTAGAGATAATGGAATAGGAATGAAATATAATGAAATTATTAAAAATTTAGGTACTATAGCTAAATCTGGTACTAAAGAATTTATTAAAAATATTAATAATAGTAAAAATTTTAATGATAATTTAATAGGTAAATTTGGTGTAGGTTTTTATTCTTCTTTTATAGTATCAGATAAAGTTAAAGTACATACTAGACATTTTTTAGAAAAAGATAAAAATAATTCTATTTTATGATCTTCTAAAGGAAATGGAAAATTTACTGTAAAGAATTTATATAAAAAACATAATGGTACTGATGTTATATTATATTTAAAAGATTCTTGTAAAGAATATTTAAATAAAGATAATTTATTTAAAATAGTTAATAAATATTCTAATTATATAAATGTTCCTATAGAATATAAATTTTTTAACAAAGATTTAAAAGATTATGAATGAAAAAAAATTAATAAATATGATGCAATTTGATTAAAGAATAAATCTAATATAACTGATAAAGATTATAAAGAATTTTATTATAATTTAACTAATAATTTGGGTAATCCAATAATATGATCTCATAATAAAGTTGAAGGATTATATAATTATATAAGTTTATTATATATACCAGATACTTCTCCTTGAAATATATGAAATAGAGATGAATATAAGAATAGTATTAAATTATATATTAAAAGAATATTTATTATGCAAAATATTAAGAATTTAATTCCTTATTGTTTTCGTTTTGTTCAAGGAATTATTGATACTGATGATTTACCTCTTAATATATCTAGAGAAATATTACAAAATAATGATTATTTTAAAAAAATTAGTTTAAGTTTAAAAAATAGAATTTTTAAGATGATAAATAAATTATCTTTAGATAAAGATAAATATAATTTGTTTTGAAAACAATTTGGTTTTATAATTAAAGAAGGATTAGCTGATAATAATATTGATAAATATCAAATATCAAATTTACTTAGATTTAATTCTTCTAAAACTGGTATAGATAAATTTATATCTTTAGAAGATTATTTGAATAAAATGAAAATTGGTCAGGATAAAATTTTTTATATAACTTCAGATAATTATATTTCTGCTAAAAATAGTCCTCATTTAGAATTATATATAAAAAAAGATATTGAAGTATTATTTATGTTAGATAGAATTGATGAATGGATGATGAATTATTTAACTGATTTTAAAGGTATAAATTTTTGTTCTATAAATAAAGATAATATTAATTTAGGTAATATATTATCTAAAGATGATGAAATAGTTAATATTTCTGAAGATAATAATTTATTTTTAAATAGAGTTAAAAATTCTTTAGGTGATTTAGTAAAAGATGTAAGAGTGACATCTCATTTAGATAAGTTTCCTGTAGTTTTAGTAACAGATTCTAATGATATGAGTACTCAAATGATAAAATTATTAAAAGCTACTGGTAAAGATATTCCAAAAATAAAATATTATTTAGATATTAATATTAATCATATATTAATAAAGTATATAAAAAGTATAAAAGATGATATAATATTTAAAAAATGAGTAATATTTATTTATTATCAAGCTTTTTTAATAGAAACAAACTCATTAGATGATAGTGTTGGTTTTGTTAATTTAATAAATGATTTAATTAGTAGTTTTATTAT
Source organism: Candidatus Stammera capleta (assembly GCA_036689385.1). Taxonomy (GTDB): domain Bacteria; phylum Pseudomonadota; class Gammaproteobacteria; order Enterobacterales; family Enterobacteriaceae; genus Stammera; species Stammera capleta_AI. The sequence goes on from CP144810.1 coordinate 104,843, forward strand.
ATTATAATGAATATAATTATTTTAGGACCTCCTGGTTCTGGAAAAGGCACTCAATCTTTTTTTATTATTAATAGATATAATTTACATTTAGTTTCTTTTGGAAATATCTTAAGAAAAAAATGTAATAAATATAATATTTGTGATCATATAAATAATGGTAATTTAATAGAAGATGAATTATCAATTAAAATAATTAATGATTATTTATTTAAAAATATTAATAATAATGGTTATTTATTTGATGGTTTTCCTAGAAATTTATTTCAGGCAAAATTTTTAAATTTTATTAAAATTAATTATATAATAGAATTTTATTTAGATGAAAGATTAATATTTGATAGATTATTAAATAGAAAAATACATTTAAAATCCGGTAGAGTATATAATATTAAATATAACCCTCCTATAAAGGAGGGTTATGATGATATAACTGGAGAAAAATTAATTACTAGAAATGATGATTTTAATATTAATATAATTAAAAATAGATTATTAATTTATAATAATTTTTTATTGAAGTTAAGGTCTTATTATAAAAATTATTTTGGTAATGATTATATTTATAGATATATTAAATTAAATTCTAATAATGATATAAATTATATTAAAAAAAAAATATTTAATTTTTTAGATAGATAATTTTATTTAAAATATATATTATATATTTTATTTTTTATTTCTTTATATAATTTTTTATTTTTTTTTAAAAATTTTGATGATTTTTTTTTTCCATTTCCTAATTTATTAATATTATAATAATATCAATTTCCTTTTTTTTTTATTATTTTATTATTTACACTTATATTTAGTATTTCTAAATATTTATTTATTCCTTTATTATATATTATTTGAAATTCTGCATATTTAAATGGAGATGATAATTTATTTTTTACTACTTTTACTTTAGTTTCATTTCCTATTATTTTATTATCTTTTAATATATTACCTATTTTTCTTATTTCTAATCTTATAGAAGAATAAAATTTTAATGCATTTCCTCCTGTTGTTGTTTCAGGATTACCAAATATTGTACCTATTTTTATTCTTATTTGATTAATAAATATTAATAATATTTTTGATTTATTAATATTTCTAGCCAATTTTCTCATTGCTTGACTCATCATTCTAGCAGTTAGTCCTATATATGAATCTCCTATTTTACCTTCTATTTCTGCTTTAGGAGTTAGAGCTGCTACAGAATCTATTATAATTACATCTATATTATTTTTTTTTGCTAATGAGTTACATATTTCTAATGCTTGTTCTCCATTATTTGGTTGTGAAAATAATAATTCTTTTATATTTACTCCTATTTTTTGTGCATATATAGGATCTAATGAATGTTCTGCATCTATAAATATACAAGTTTTATTTTTTTTTTGTGCTGAAGCTATTATTTCTAAAGTTAATGTTGTTTTACCTGATGATTCTGGACCATATATTTCTATTATCCTACCTGTTGGTAATCCTCCTATACCTAATGCTATATCTAGTGATATAGATCCTGTAGATATAGTTTCTATTTTTTTAAAATTATTATCATCTAATTTCATTATAGATCCTTTTCCAAATTGTTTTTCTATTTGTTTTATTGCATTTTGTATAGATTTTATTTTTTTATTTTTCATACATTGATATGTATAATTTTTTATTATTTGTTATTTATATTATTTTTAAAATATTTAATATTATAATATATTTAATTAATTGTTATATTTATATTTATTAATTATTTATAATATAATATAAAAGGTATTTTTTTATTTATTTAATTAAGTATTAATTATATAATTTTTAAATTGGTTAATATATAAAATGGTTATAACTTCTAAAGAAATTCGTGATATGTTTTTATGTTATTTTAATAATAGGAATCATATTATTAAAAAAAGTAGTAGTTTAGTTCCTAAAAATAATAAAAGTTTATTATTTACTAATTCTGGTATGGTACAATTTAAAGATTATTTTTTAGGTATTAAAAAAAGTAAAGATAATTTTGTTAGTATTCAACATTGTTTAAGGATTAGTGGAAAACATAATGATTTAGAAAATGTAGGTTATACTTTAAAACATAATACATTTTTTGAAATGATGGGTAATTTTAGTTTTGGTTTATATTTTAAAAAAGATGCTATTTTTTATGCTTGAGATTTATTAACAAATAATAATTTTTTTTCTTTATCTAAAGATAAATTTATAGTTACTGTTCATAAAAATGATATTGAATCATATAATATTTGATTAAATATTATAAAATTACCTAAAAATCGTATTTTTGTTTTAGGTGATTCATCTCTAGATTCTGAAAATTTTTGGTTTATAAATGATTTTGGTTTATGTGGATATAGTACAGAAATTTTTTATGATTTTTATTTTGATAAAAAAATTGATAATAATAATTTATTTTTTTTTAAGAATAATAAAAGATTTATAGAAGTTTGAAATTTAGTTTTTATGGAATTTGTATTAGATAGTAAATTTAAATTTAAAAAATTATCTAATAAATGTATTGATACTGGAATGGGTTTTGAAAGAATAGTTTCTATATTACAAAATGTAAATTCTAATTTTGATATTGATATTTTTATTGATATTAAGTTATCTATATCTAAAATTTTAAATATAGAAATTAATAATAATAATTTAAATATTTTTAATATTATTTCTGATCATATTAGATCTATTATATATTTGATTTTTTATGGTATATTACCTTCTAATGAATATAGAGGATATATATTAAGGAAATTAATTAGAAGAGTTTTATTATATATTAAATTTTTAAATATTAATAATATTATATTATATAAAATAGTTAAATTTTTATTAATAAATAATTATGAATTTAAATTATTAAATATAAATAATATTAATAATATAATTAATATAGTTTTATGTGAAGAAAAAAAATTTTTTAAAACATTATATTATTCTTTAAATTTATTAGATTTTTATATAAAAAGAATAAGAAATTCTAAATATTTAAGTAGTAAAATAGTTTTTTTATTATATGATACTTATGGTTTACCTATAAATTTATTAGTTGATTTTTGTAATTATAAAGGTATATTAGTTAATTTAGATAAGTTTAAATTAAGATTAAAGAATCATAGAAATATTTCTAAAAAAAATAGTGATTTTTTTGTATTTAATAAATTTGATATTATTTTAAATTTTATTAATAAATTTGTTTCAACAAAATTTTATGGTTTTAAAAAAAAAAAGATAATTTCTAAAATTTTATTTATTTTAAATAATAAAAATTATTTTAAAATTAAATCTAAATTAAATTTTAGTATTTTATTAGATAAAACTGTTTTTTTTCCTAAATGTTCTGGTCAATCTGGAGATAAAGGTTTTATTAAAAGTTTAGATAATAAATCTAAATTTATTGTTAAAAAAACTATTAAATTAAATAATTATATAATACATATTGGTTATTTTAAATATGGTAATTTATTAGTTAATGAAAAAATTAAATGTGTTTATAATTTTGATAATAGAAAATTAAATTCTATAAATCATTCTTGTTTACATATTTTATGTTATGTTTTAAATAAAAATTTTATTAATTTTATAAAAAATAGTTCTAGAATAAATAGTAAAAAATTAATTTTAGATTTTAGTTGTGATTCTTATAATAATTTAAATTTTTTAAATATTGAAAATGAAGTTAATTATATTATTTGAAAAAATTTAAATATTAATGAAAAATTATTATTAAATAAGAATTTATATAATAAATTTAATTTTAAATTTTTAGGTAAAAATATAGTTAGATTAATTTATATAGATAATATATATAATGAATATTGTAGTGGAACTCATATTAATAATACTAAATATATTAATTTATTTATAATTAAAAAAATTTATAATTTATCTAATGGTATTAAAAGATTAATTTGTTTAACTAGTTTTAATTCTTTAAAATATATTAATAAATTTAAATATATTTTATATGATTTATGTAATAATTTAAATTCAAATATTAAATATATATATAATGATATTTTAAATATAATTAATAAATATAAAATTTTAAAAAAGTATAATAAAAATTTAGTTTCTTTATATATTAATAATTTAATTAAATTTTTTAATAAAAAATATATATTTATATTTAAAAATTTTAGTATTTTATTTTATAATAAGAAAAATATAAATTTTTTAGATAAAAATATTTTATTTATTTTATTAAATAATTTATATAAAAAATATAATTTATCTATAATTATAATTTCAATTTTATTAAATAATAAAAAATATTATGTTATATTATTAAATAGTTTAATTTTAAAAAAATTAGGTTTTAATTTTTTTGATAAATTAAAATTTTATTTTTTAAATAAAAAATATTTAATTAATAATTTTTATTTATTTAAAAATAATAGATTTTATGTTAGTATTTTTACTATGTTTAAAAATATAAATATTAATAAATGTTTTTTAGATAAAATATTTAATTTTATTAAAAAAGTATTATAATATTGGAATAAAAAAATGCTTATTCTTACTCGCAAAATTGGAGAAACTTTAATTATTGGAGATAATATTACTATAACTGTATTAAATATTAAGGGTAGTCAAGTACGTATAGGTATTGATGCTCCTAAAAATATTTCTGTACATAGAAAAGAAATTTATTTTAAAATAAAGGATATTAATAATAATAAAATTTTAAATAAATAATTTATTATTATATTATTAAGTGAGATGACCGAGTGGTTTAAGGTGCTCCTCTGCTAAAGGAGTATGTGATAGCATCGAGGGTTCGAATCCCTCTCTCACTGTATGCATCCGTAGCTCAGTGGATAGAGTACTCGGCTACGAACCGAGTGGTCAGAGGTTCGAATCCTCTCGGATGTTTAAATTTTTATTATTTTTTTTATTTATTTTTTTTAAATTAAAAATTTATATAATTTGGATATTTAGGAAAAGCAATAGTATCTCTTATATTATTAATATTAGTTATATACATTAATATTCTTTCTATACCTAATCCAAAACCACTATGTGGTACAGTTCCAAATTTTCTTAATTCTCTATATCAATAGTATTTTTTTATATTTAGTGATTTTTTTTTAATATTTTTATCTATTATATTTAAATTATATTCTCTTTCTGATCCTCCAATAATTTCTCCTATTTTAGGTAATATAATATCTATAGATGATACTGTTTTATTATCTTTATTAATTTTCATATAAAAAGGTTTTATTTTTTTAGGAAAATTTTTTATTATTATTCCTTGTTTAAAATATTTTTCTGTTAAAAATTTTTCATATTTTGTTGATATATTAATACCTCATTTAATATTATTTTTTTTAAAATATTTTTCTTTTTTTAATATATTTATTATTTCATTATAATTTATAGTTATATATTTTTTTTTTATTATATTATTTATATTATTTAATTTTTTTTCTATATTTTTAGATGTAAAATTTATTAAATAAATTAAATCTTCATAATTTTTTTTTAATATTTTTTTAAATACATAAGATAACATTTTTTTTGATAAATTTATAATATATTTTAGATTTGAAAATGCTATTTCAGTTTCTAACATTCAAAATTCTGCTAAATGTTTTTTAGTATTTGAATTTTCTGCTCTAAATACAGGACCTATATTATATACTTTTGATAAAGAACAAGCATATGATTCTAAATTTAATTGTCCAGATACAGTTAGATAAGCTTTTTTATTAAAAAAATTTTTATTTTTATATTTTATTTCAAACATTTTACTATGTCCTTCTGTATCTAAAGATGTTAAAATTGGTGTATTTATTAAAAGGAATTTTTTTTTTTGAAAAAAATTATGTAAACTAAATATTAATGTATTTCTTATTCTACTTATTGAACTAAAAATTTTTGTTCTTGGTCTTAGATGTGATATTTCTCTTAAAAATTCTAATGAATGATATTTAGGACTAATAGGATATTTTTTAGTATTTTTTATTTTTCCTATTATTTTAAATTTAGTTGCATTTATTTCATATTTTTTATTTTTTTTATTTTTTATAATTTTTCCTTTTATTATTATAGAACATCCATTTTTTATTTTTTTTATTTTTTTTTTATAGTTTTTAATTTTATTTTTTTTTATTATAATTTGTATATTATTTAAATAAGATCCATCATTTATTTCTAAAAATGTTATTCCTAATTTTGATTCTCTTTTAGTTTTTATTCAACCTCTTATTTTTATTTTTTTATTTTTATATTTTTTTTTATTTTTATTTTTAAATATTTCTAATATTGAAATATATTTATTTTTTATATATTTTTTCATATACATTTTTTGTTTTTTTTTTTAATATATTTTAAATACTTTATATGTTTTTTATTTTCTTTATATTTTATTTTATATTTAATTATTTTTTTATTTTTTTTTTTATTTTTTTTAAAATATATTTTTTTTTTAGTATTTATATTTATGTTTTTTTGTTTTCTTGTTATACACAAATAAATATTTGCTAATAGTTTAGTATCTATTAAAGCATTATGATATTTTCTATTTGAAATATCTATTTTATATCTTTTACATAATGAATTTAAATCATTTTTTTTTCCAGGAAATATTTTTCTTGCTATTGTTAGTGTATCTATAATATTACATATTTTTTTTATTTTTATTTTTTTTTTTATTAATTTGAATTCATATTCAATAAAATTTATATCAAATTTTGAATTATGTATTATTAAATCTGAATTTTTAATAAATTTAATAAGTTCTTTTGAAATTTCATTAAATTTAGGTTTATCTAATAAAAATGAATCTTTTATATTATGTATTTTATATGCATTATAATCTATTTTTCTACATGGATTTATATATTTATGAAATATATTATTTGTTATTTTTCTTTTTTTTATTTCTATAGCACATATTTCTATTATTTTATGATTTAAATAATATTTATTATTTGAGTTTAGTCCTGTTGTTTCTATATCTAAAACTATTTGTTTATTCATTTTTATTTTTGTTATAAAATATTATTAATTTTTTTTTTTAATTTTATGATAAAAGTTTATATTTATACAGATGGTTCTTGTATTAAAAATCCTGGTCCAGGAGGATGTGCTGCAATAGTTAAGTATAATAATAAACAATATATTTTTAAAGCAGGTTATTATTATACAACTAATAATAGAATGGAATTAATGGCTTTCATATTACCTATGAGATCTTTTTTGTATAATAATTATTATAAAATTATATATATTTATATATTTACAGATAGTAATTATTTATATAAAGGTATAAATGAGTGATTAGTTAAATGAAAAAATAATAATTGAAAAAATTCTAAAAATAAATTAATAAAAAATATTGATTTATGAATTGAAATAAATTATTTAATTTTTATTTTTAATAATATTAAAATTTCATATATAAAAGGTCATAATGGTAATATTTATAATGAAAAATGTGATAAAATAGCTTTTTTACAAGCTAAAAATCCTTTTTTATATGATTTAAATCCACCTAATATATAGGTGGTTTAAATTTATTTTGTATTAATTTTTATTTTTTTAGGTTTTTTATTTTCTGGTATTTTTTGATCTATATATATATTTAAAATTCCATTTTTTAATGATGCATTTTTTATTTTTGAATTTTGTGGTATTGAATAATTTATATTAAAATTATTTTTTGTTATTTCTTTATATATAAAATTTTTTTTATTATTTTTTTTTATTTTATTTCCTATTATATTTAATTGATTATTATATTTATTAATTTCTAATTCATTTTCTTTTCATCCTGGTAAACTTATCATTAATTTAAAACTATTATTTTTTTTTATTATATTATATTTTGGAAATGAATTTACTGGTATATTTCCTGTTAATTTACTAAATAATTTATCAATTTTATTAAATCTATTAGATAATAAAGAATCAGAAAAGTCTGGTATCATAGAAAAATTTTTTATTGACATATTTTATTCCTTAATAGTTTTTATATTATTTATTAATATATAATATATTCATTAGTTAATTTTTCAAGTATATATAATTTAATTTTATGATATATTTTATATTATATATTTAAGTTATTAATTTAATAATAATTATTTGGAGAAAATATGACTATAAAATTAGGTATAAATGGTTTTGGAAGAATTGGAAGATTAGTTTTTCGTAATTCTTTTTTTCATGATGATATTGAAATAGTAGCTATAAATGATTTAGTAGATATTAATTATATAGCTTATATGTTAAAATATGATTCTACTCATGGAATATTTAATTTTGATATTAATATAGATAAAAATAAATTATTAATTAATGATAAAATAATATATGTAAGTTCTTTTAAAAATCCTGTTGATATACCTTGGAAAAAGTATAATGTTGATATAGTTATAGAATCTACTGGTTTATTTTTGACTAAAGAGTTATCTTATGGTCATATATTATCAGGTGCTAAAAATGTTATTATTACAGGTCCATCAAAAGATGATACTCCTATGTTTGTTATGGGTGTAAATCATTATAATTATAATGGTCAGGATATTATTTCAAATGCTTCTTGTACTACTAATTGTTTAGCGCCTATAGTTAAGGTTTTAAATGATAATTTTAAGATTAAAGAAGCTTTTATGACAACTATTCATGCTTCTACTGCTACTCAAAAAGTAGTTGATTCTCCTTCTTTAAAAGATTGAAGAGGTGGAAGAAGTGTTTTTCAAAATATAATACCTTCTTCTACAGGTGCTGCAAATGCTATAGGTTTAATTATACCTGAATTAAAAGGTAAGATAACTGGTATGGCTTTTAGAGTACCTACTTCTAATGTTTCAGTTATAGATTTAACAGTTAGATTATTAAATGATATTACTCGTGATAAATTATTTGATGTTATAAAAGAAGCTAGTAATAGTTATTTAAGGGGTATATTAAGTTTTGTTAATGATGATGTAGTTTCTAGTGATTTTAATGGTAATAAAATGACTTCTATTTTTGATTTTAAAGCATCTATGTTATTAAATAGTAAGTTTATTAAGGTAATTTCATGGTATGATAATGAAACTGCATATTCAGAAAAAGTTTTGGATTTAGCTAGTTATATATATTATTATAATTAATTAGAAAAAAAAATAATGAATTATTTTATATTCATTATTTTTTTTATTTTATTTTTTTAGTATAAATTTATTTTTTATTTTTTTTTGTCCAATTTTTTTATAAATAAAATTTATATATCTTTGTATTAATCTAGTATTAAATCCATATTTTCTTAGTATATAGTTAGTTATTATTCTATTTGGATTTTTTTTAATTATATTTTTTGTTATTTTATGTATTTTATATGATTTTTTTCATTTTATTATTTTATTTAATTTATTATCTAATTTTTTTAAATTTTTTAATCTTTTATTTTTTATTTTTTTAGGTTTTCATTTATTATCAAAATTATATATTTTAAATTGTTTATAATAAATTTGAGTATTTATATTTTTATGTCCTAATATTTTAGTAAAAAATATATCTTCATCTTTATTTTTTCAAATTTTATCTTTTTTAAATCATTTTTTAAATACAATTTTAGCATATATAGATCTACTATCTTTATATGTTCTTTTTTTATTATTAAAAAATATTTTAACTCATTTATTTAAATGTGATGATAAATTATTACTTATTTGTGAGTTTATAGAATTTATTTTATTATTTTTATTTTTTATTTTTTTTATAATTTTTTTTATTTTTTTACAAGATCTAAGTTTTTTAATTTTTTTAATAAATTTTTTTGTATCTATTAATAATATATATATTTCATATTTTTTTTTATTATTATTTTTAGCTTGGCCATTAAATAATATTTTTTTTTTATTTATTATTTTAAATTTTCCTGTATAAAAAATTTCTATCATTCTTCTTCCTGATATTGAAGATAAAGCAAATGATAAATATGATATTTCTTCAAATGATTTTAATTTATTTTTATTATTTAATATATTAAAAATTTTTTGCATATATTTTATATAATTAATTTTTATAGTATTTTTTTTTTTTTTTTTAGAGATTTTAAAGATTTTTTTTTAATTAGTAATAATTTATGTTTATCTATTCTTAAATAAAATAATATTTCATGATTTATTTTTAAATTATTTATTTTTTTAAATAATTTTAATCCATTTGATATTTTATTAATTAAGAATTTATTTCTTTTATATCATTTATTTTTTATAAATATTTTTATTTCTTTTTTTCATTCTGGTAATTTATTATATATATTTTTTATTAAATTTAAATTATTAGATTTTAATTTTATTCTATTTAGATAATTTATTAATATATCTATTTTATATAGTTTTTTTTTTAATTTATTTATTTTTTTAAATATTATTTTTATTTTTTTATTTTTTAATTTTTTTAGTTCATTTTTATAACATTTAAATGATTTAATTAATTTATTTATATTTTTATATAAATTATGATGTTTTATATCTATAAATTGTTTTCTTATTAAAGTTATATATTTACTATATGTAAATATTGATATATTTTGTTTTTTTAAATATTTTTTATATAATTGAGATATTTTTTTAAATAAAATATTTTTTTTTATTTGTTTAATATTTAATTTTTCTATAAAATTAACAATATTTTTAATTTTTTTAATTAGTTTTACTATATTTATTTTCATATATATATTTATAATATATTATAATTGTAACATATTATATAAATATATAATTATATATTTATATAATATGTTACAATTATAATAT